>CBFGYQ010000038.1:0-11213 GCA_965652995.1 uncultured bacterium | reverse complement strand
TTGCAGATGTACCTGAAGGGGCTAAGTTGCTGATCGCGACACCAATGATTGTTGAGGATTACGTAAAGAATATTCCTGAAGGAGTTTCATCTTCCATACAGCAAATGCGAAAAGATCTTGCGAGCGAGTATAATGCAGAATACACTTGTCCTATTACATCTGGAATATTTCTGCGCATTGTAGCAGAGAAAGCATTTGAAGAATATCAGGAAGGGAAAACCGTAGATGAGATAGCTCCTTTTTGGAGAATGATTGATAAGAAATCGACTACTGCAAAAAAGCTGACATTCGGAATGGATTTCATTAATGATCAAAGAAAATCGGAAGGGTTGCCCATCTAAATATCACTTCACCCTTACCAACCAATATTCCCTCGTCGCTTCTTTTCTTGTTGCGGGATTTAAAAACTTTGGAGTCAATTGGCTTACAGCAAAATAGTTTCCATGCTGTATAATCTCATAATCAATACTGTTTTCTTTCATCCGTTCTAAGCCATTTTTCATGGTAAGTACGTAATCGTTTTGTTGAGGTTCATCTTTCAATCGTATCATTCTTTCTGCGTAGAAGCATAGCGCATTTAACGGATCGTCAGGATGATAAACAACTACGCTCTCATTTTTTAAGTTCTGTTTTATATATCGTCCTACTTGCGAACCAACCTGATACTTTAATAACTGCGGATAAAAATGTAAACTCATGAAAACATTCGCGGTCATAATTGCTAATGCACTTGCCCAAACTATTTTTCCTGAAATATTTTTATTAAAAACGACTACCACCCAAACCGCAACCAACACTATCCATACGATCAACCAAAGTAAAAAACCTTCATTTCTGAAAACTAAAAAAAAGGTAAGAAAAGCAGCGATTAGGAGTACTACACTTATGAAGTATTGCACTGGCTTCATCACTTTGTACAATAGATGATTATTCCCCTCTAAGAAATTTGTCAATAACTTGGCTACCATAATTGCCGCTAAAGGAAACACAACAAATATGTAATGCGGCAGTTGATAATTAGACATTCCCAAGGAAATATATGCAAGCAAAAAACCTCCTGTAGTGATAAATTCTTGTTTAGAATTCAACCAGAATTTTTGTTTAATAACAGTAAACAAATTCATCACCAGTGCGATAGTAAATAGTGCTATCCAAGGCAAGAATGACCACAACATATTCTCATACAAAAAAGAAAATGGAGCACCATTATCCCATACGCTTTCTCCGGTTATCCTTCCAAAACTTTGAGTCCAGTAAAAAAAACGCAAGCCCGATACGCCGGTTTGTCCATTCACAATTTTTTCTGGGTGCATATCAAATTGTTGATACAAGCCGATGCTCATCGGTATCAGGAAAACGGCAATTAATACTGCATCTAGCAGATGGCGGTAATCAAAGATTTTTTTCCAGTTGCGTTTTAGCAGCCAATCACTTCCAAAACAAAAGACAGGAACCATCAAAGCAATCGGACCTTTAGTCATCATACCACAGGCTATAGCAAAACTGCCTCCAAGTACATTCCACCATTGTCGTTTTAATTCAGCTTCCTTTATCATCCATAATGCAGTTATTACACAACTCATTAAGATTGTATCGGTACGTATATCATTCGTCATTAAAAACATTCCCTGACAAGTGCCTAAAACTAACGCAGCTATACGACCTGTATTTTCGTTGTAAAGCAGTTTTGCTAAGCGATAAGTGGCGTATAAAGCCCATAACGCAAACAAGATTGAGGGCAGTTTAAAAGCGAAATTAGTTGCTCCAAAAATTTTTATACTTAAACTACTTACCCAAAAAAGGAAGGGTGGTTTATCGAGGTACTCAAGCCCACGATCGTAAAGAAACAGCGGGTTTTCACTGATGCTCATCTCTCGACTCATCTCCGCGTATTGAGATGCATCCACATCCATTGTATCTACGCCTATAGACAAAAAATACAACGCTGCAATGATGAAAAAAATCCAGATTGGAATCTTTGGAAATCGATTAATGCCTGTGTTCATGATGTTCTATGTGTAGCCAATCAGACCTCACAAGGCGTAAAAGTAGGTAATGATTTCGTTTGTTGTCCAGAGTGTTGAAGCACTATAAACTTTCAAGGAAATGATACTATTGATCAGAAAGCTACCATCAACTCAAAAACATCGCTCACTACCATTCAGGGTATAACTCAAACTTCTTCATATAATCATTTACTTCACCTCGCACATTATTTATTACCCCATCATCATCTGCATTCATCAACACTTTATCCAACCAGTCAGCTACTTGCTGCATGTCGCTTTCTTTTAAACCTCTTGTGGTGATAGCAGGAACGCCCACACGAATTCCGGAAGTGACGAATGGAGATTTATCATCAAAAGGAACCATATTCTTATTCAAAGTGATGTCTGCTTTTACCAAAGTGTTTTCTGCTTTTTTACCACTGATTCCTTTATTACGTAGGTCTATCAATAATAAATGATTATCAGTACCGCCTGAAACTATGTTATAATCTTTTGCGAGAAATGCTTTTGCTAAAGCTTGTGCATTATTAATAACTTGTTTTCCATAATCTAAAAATTCAGGTTGCAATATTTCGAAAAAAGAAACGGCTTTGGCTGCTATCACATGCTCTAACGGACCACCTTGCACACCAGGGAACGTACTCAAGTCTAATAACTGACTCAACATGCGTGTTTCGCCTTTCGGACCTTTTGCACCCCAGGTATTTTCAAAATCATTCTTCATCATGATGATACCACCACGAGGACCACGAAGTGTTTTGTGTGTAGTAGATGTTACAAAATGACAGTGGTCGAATGGACTCTTCAAAAGTTTCTTCGCAATCAATCCGGCAGGGTGTGCAATGTCGGCTAATACAAGCGCATTTATTTTATCCGCAATGGATCTGATGCGTTCATAATCCCAATCGCGACTGTAAGCAGAAGCACCACAAACGATCATTTTAGGCTTGTGTTCCAACGCCTTTTTCTCCATCATATCATAGTCCACCAATCCTGTTTCTTTCGAAACCTCATAATGAACTGCATTGTACAACTTGCCGGAAAAGTTGACCGGCGAACCATGTGTTAAGTGACCACCCATGCTTAGGTCTAAGCCTAAAACAGTATCGCCCGGTTGTAGGCAAGCCATCATCACAGCCATGTTGGCCTGTGCTCCACTATGAGGTTGCACATTCACATACGTCACACCAAAGATTTCTTTAGAACGATCTATGGCAAGTTGCTCACTTTTATCCACTACCTCACAACCGCCGTAATATCTTTTCCCCGGATACCCTTCAGCATATTTATTCGTCATCACATTGCCCATCGCCTGCATCACTTGCATAGAAGTGAAATTTTCTGATGCTATCAATTCCAATCCGCGACGCTGACGTTCCAATTCTTCGTGTATCAATTCAAATATGGCTGTATCCTTTTGCATGAAGTATAAGATTTGCGGTGAAAATACTGTGTTGCTTTTTCCTTTCAAAATTTATGCTGTAAAATGGAATCCTTCAGTTATTTTAGTTGATAAAGTCTTTATGTAATATGGATAATCAAGTAAAAGAATTTAATGAGTACCGTTCAAAAATGAATGAGGTGATTTTGAGTAAGCAAAACAAAGTGATCAATCGACTCTTCAATCTCGACACCAATACTTATGCAGAAGGAGCACTTTCTACACAAACGAAAGAAATGCTAGGTCTTGTAGCAAGCATGGTGTTGCGTTGTGATGATTGTATAAAATATCATTTAGAAAAATGTTACGAACAGAAAGTAACCACAGAACAGCTTTATGAAATATTTGCTGTTGCAAATATTGTTGGTGGAACTATCGTGATTCCCCATACACGCAGAGCTGCAGAGTTTTGGGATGCATTGAATGTGGGCTGAGCTTGTAGAAGCCACTATTCTTTTATCTTTTTAAAAAAACGTAGCGCACCTTGCGTACTAAGTTGGAAAGATAACGTGAGTAATTCGTTTCCATACACAGGCACGATATTTTAAATAATCTTTACGAACTATAAAAATTTATTTAAATGAGATCAATTTTGTACATCATCGCTATAATATTAGTTATAGGATGGCTATTCGGATTTTTTGTTGGAGGTGCTAGTAATTTGATACATATTCTGTTAGTGTTAGCAGTTATTTCCTTATTAATAGGTTTTATTAGACGAGGATCAGTATAGCATCACAAATCATCCAACATAAGAAGACCTCCGTTAAGGGAGGTTTTTTTATTCGTATCTTCCAACTTGAAATAATAATAAGATTTAATGGCACAACTCATTCGTAAAGAAGACGCATTAGAATATCACGAAAAAGGAAGACCGGGGAAAATAGAAGTAATACCCACAAAAGAAACAAAAACACAACGCGACCTTGCACTCGCATACTCGCCGGGTGTTGCAGAACCTTGTTTAGAAATACATAAAAATCCTGAAGACGTTTATAAATATACTGCGAAAGGCAATCTGGTTGCAGTTATCAGCAATGGTACAGCAGTATTAGGTTTAGGAGATATAGGACCTGAAGCATCGAAGCCGGTAATGGAAGGAAAAGGTTTGTTATTTAAAATTTTTGCAGACATAGATGTGTTTGATATAGAATTAAATGCAAATGATGTAGAGAGTTTTATCAATGTGGTAAAAGCATTAGAGCCTACGTTTGGCGGCATCAATCTGGAAGACATCAAAGCACCGGAATGTTTTGAAATAGAAAAACGTTTGAAAGCGGAGATGAACATTCCCATCATGCACGATGACCAACACGGCACAGCTATTATATCAGGCGCAGCGTTGTTGAATGCATTAGAGTTGGTAGGAAAAGATATTGCTAAAGTGAAGTTTGTGATAAGTGGTGCGGGCGCTTCAGCTATTTCTTGTTGTAAAATTTATGTGGCTCTTGGTGCCGATGTGAAGAATATGTACATGTTCGACAGCAAAGGATTAATAACCAAATCCCGCACCGACTTAGACGACAACAAACAATACTTTGCGCAAGATGCTGCCGAGCAAACGCTTGAAGAAGCCATGAAAGGTGCAGATGTTTTTATCGGTCTCTCGAAAGGAAATGTAGTGAGCAAAGAGATGGTGAAAGGCATGGCTGATAAACCCATTGTTTTCGCATTGGCAAATCCTACCCCGGAAATTGCTTATGAAGATGCGCTCGAAGCAAGACCTGATGTAATTATGGCGACAGGCAGAAGCGATTATCCCAATCAGGTAAATAATGTGTTGGGCTTCCCTTACATTTTTCGTGGGGCATTAGATGTGCGCGCAAGAACTATTAATGAAGAAATGAAACTCGCTGCTGTAAAGGCTTTGGCAGCATTGGCAAAAGAACCTGTTCCTGAAATTGTGAATGTAGCTTACAACGAACGTCATCTGCATTACGGCAATACTTACATCATTCCAAAACCAATTGATCCGCGTTTGTTGGTGACCGTTTCGCAAGCAGTAGCAAGAGCGGCGATAGATAGCGGTGTAGCAAAACATCCTATAGAAAATTGGGAAGAGTACGAAACACAATTGTATAAACGTCTCGGTTCCGACGACAACATTCTTCGCTTCATCATCAACAAAGCAAAACAAGACCCGCGTCGTGTAGTATTTGCGGAAGCAGAAAATATAAAAGTGCTAAAAGCAGCGCAGATAGTGCATGATGAAGGTATCGCCATTCCTATTTTGCTAGGAAATGAAAAACGCATTCGCTCCATCATCGAAGAAAACGAGTTGCCGATCGACGACATTACCATCATAGACCCCAAGAGTGAAGAGATGGAAAATAAGCGCAACGAATATGGCGAGTTGTTTTTCGAAAAAAGAAAACGCCGCGGTTACAATCTCTACGAAGCCAAAAAAGAAATGCGCGAACGTCCTTACTTCGGTTGTATGATGGTGGCACAAGGCGAAGCTGATGCTATGATATCCGGTCTCACACGCCGCTATCCCGATACCGTAAAACCGGCGTTGGAAATAATTGGTATGGATCCTGAAGTGAAACGCATGGCGGGTATGTACATCATGCTCACCAAAAAAGGTCCGCTATTTTTTGCAGATACCACGCTCAATTTCAATCCTACAGAAGAAGAACTGACTGACATCACTTTGCTCACAGCCAATGCAGTCAAGCATTTCAACGTGAAGCCGCGCATCGCCATGCTTTCTTATTCCAATTTTGGAAGTAGCGTATCGCCGGAAGCGATATTGGTGCGCAATGTGGTGGATCGCATCAAAAAAGAACATCCCGAGATTGTTATAGATGGTGAAGTACAAGGAGGCGTCGCATTTGATAAAGAACTGCTCAAAGAAAATTATCCGTTTTCCGAACTCGTGAATGAAGCACCCAACACACTCATCTTTCCCAACCTTGCGGCGGGCAACATCGCCTATCACCTGCTCTCTGCGGTGGGTGGTGCGGAAGCCATCGGTCCTGTGTTGTTGGGTTTGAAGAAGCCCGTGCATGTGCTACAACTCGGCAGCAGCGTGCGACAAATTGTGAACATGGTAGCCATCGCCGTGTGTGATGCACAAGTGAAATGTGCGAAACGAAAGATGAGTTAATTTGAATACGGGATTGGTGATTTTATTGAAGATCTTAAAAAGAACGGTTATTTTGTTATACACCTTCGTCCGGATAAAGTGAAAGAATTTGCAAACAGCTTCAAAGGAGATTTTTATTGTGATGTAGCCTCCATTCACGATGCTATAAAAAGAAAAAGCATTTTTAATATCATTGATCATGCATCCGCTTATAAGGCAGATTTCGTCATTCTAAAAAATGAGTTGTATCGACGAACTGAATTTGAAAGAAAACAACAAATAAAATTTTTCGACAGAAAAATTTACATTGCTTCAGTTGAAGATTTACTAATTTCAAAATTAGTTTGGGTACAAGATTTACAATCTGCTGTGCAAATCGATGATATAAGGAATATTCTTGAGCTCGAAAATCTTGATAGGAAGTACATAAATTATTGGGTAAAAGAGCTTAACCTTAACACGTTTAATTTGATAAAATGAACGATACTTCTATAAAAGTAAAAAAGCTTCATTTAAAAATTTGGTTGAGTAAAACTCCTGCAGAACGATTATTACTTACACTTAAAAGTAATGAAGAACTTTATCTGTCATGGAAGAATGCTAAAGCTACGATTAAACATAAGAGTGAACATAGAAAAGAACACTAACTTAATTTCCTAAATTACTTTAGTGAAATCAATATTATTCATAACTATATTTATCTGCTTTTTATCTTCTCATGGTTTTGCTCAAGAAGCCATTGTATTCGACAAGAAAATTTTTGTTGAGCGGAATGACACCTTGCCCTATCGATTGCTACATCCTAAAAATTATAACGCTGATAAAAAATATCCGCTACTTGTTTTTCTCCATGGCTCGGGTGCAAGAGGTAATGATAATGAAGCACAATTATCCAATTTGCCCGATGTGTTTTTGGCAGATAGTAACCGTATAAAATTTCCCTGTTTTATTTTCGTTCCGCAATGTCCTAAAAACGATGTATGGGTCAACTTTCCTGATTTTCCTAAAAGCCTCAAAGCTACAGATACGCCTACCACAGCGGCACGGATGGTATTGACATTGATAAGTGATTTAATTTCTACTCTTCATATTGATACCAACCGCATTTACCTTACGGGCTACTCGATGGGTGGAGAGGGTACTTTTGATATGATTGCCCGCCAGCCTGATTTGTTTGCAGCCGCAGCCCCTGTTTGTCCTGTAGCTGATACATCCAATGCTCATTTAATAAAGCACATCTGTACTTGGACATTTCATGGTGCGGAAGACAAAGTGAATGATGTAACCTATTCTAGGATGATGGTAGCGGCACTGAAAAGACAAGGTGGCGATCATAAATACACAGAATATCTCGGTGTTGCTCACAGGGCTTGGGTAAATGCCTATCAAGAAAAATATCTACTTCCTTGGTTGTTTAGTCAGGTGAAAAAAAGTAAGTAGTTTTTTTAGGAAAGCGAAAGACTCATCGTTTGTTAATGAGTTGTTATCAAAAATGATTTACTAAAAAATCAAACTAACATGCTCAATCTTACAATTTAAGACATTTGATTTTTAACAATAAACTATTGCCTATAAGGAAAAGAAAAAATCAATTTATCAACGAACGAATATTAATCTAAAAATTTACCCCTAAAACAAACGTCAAAAAATGAAGAAACTACTATCGTTTCTCGCACTGTTATTTATTTCAGTGGCGAGTTTCGCACATGGTACGCAAGTAGCTTACTGTGTGCTTTCGAACGGTTATATCCGTGTTTACATAGAGCATTGGCATAGCGATTATTCATCTGTGGCACAGATGATTGCTGAAGGTAATACGATCAATGTTACAACCACTTACGGTACTACTACTGTAACCCAAAATGTCAATGTATCTGGTGTAGTCAACAATACAAATGTTAATAATCTTCCTGGATGCACCTCAAATATTACAGTTTTAAACACTTGTCCTGGTGAAGCAAATACTTATAATGATTGGGGTTATTTCGATTTTGCGCCAGCTGCATGTGGCATACCTGTTGCGATCACCATTAATGCAGGTAATACGGTTGTATTTGCAGAAGCATGTACTCAACTTTTCCCTGTTACGGTTAATGCAACCTTCAACGATAATGCACCACCAATTATTACATGTCCGGTTGTCAATCTTCAAGGTTGTAGTCCTACCGTTGTAAATTTTGCTGCAACTGTAACTGATGCATGCGATCCAAATCCTACTGTTACTTACAGCATTGCGCCGGGTTCTGTATTCAATCCGGGTTCTACACAAGTAGTAGTAACAGCTACTGATAATACAAACCAATCTTCTACTTGCACCTTTAATGTAAACATTGCTCCACCGGATGCTGATGGTGATGGGTATAGCTCTACAAGTGCTGCATGTGGTACGCAGAACGATTGTGATGACAACGATTCTACAGTATATCCTGGTGCTCCTGAATTATGTGATGGTAAAGACAATGATTGTGATGGTGTGCTACCTGCGAATGAAGCAGATTATGATAATGACGGCTTTTCGATATGCCAAGGAGACTGTAATGATTCTAGTGCTACGATCAATCCTAACGCAAGTGAAGTAGTGGGTAATAATACAGATGATAACTGCGATGGTTTGGTAGATATACTTCCTTATTGTACCCCAACTGTTTCATACGCATGTCAATACATGTGGATTGGTGATGTAGGGTTAGGGTCAATAAACAATACAACAGCATGTACACCTGGCGGTTACGCAGATTATACAGCCATGAGTACTATGCTTACACCAGGTTCTAGTTATACAATTACCATAGGTGGTGGTGGTGGTTATAGTCAGTATTCATCTGTTTTTGTAGATTGGAATTTAGATGGAGACTTTTTAGATGCAGGTGAATTAGCAGCATCTTATATTAATACTCCAGCAGGTGGTACCGGTACAGGTACGATAACAGTTCCTTCAACTGCTACAGGTTCTTATGTAATGCGTGTAATCTCTGATTATCAAAGCAGCTATAATCCAAACAATCCATGCTTTAGTAATTATGGCGAAGCAGAAGATTACACTATTACAACTGTTCCTCCTTGTACACCACCTACAGTGAGTTGTCATAATGAGACAGTTAGTAATGATTCAGGACAATGTGGTGCAAATGTGAATTTCCATGCACATGCATCAGGAACTAATCCTACTATCAGCTATTCTGTACCACCTGGAAGTTATTTTCCTGTAGGAACTTCTAAAGTCATTGTTAGCGTATCTAATTCTTGTGGAACAGATAGCTGTATTCTAACAGTTGTAGTTAATGATAATGAAGCTCCTACAATCTCTTGTCCAGCTAATACTACAATAGAATGTAACGATGATAACTCGTCAACAGGTACAGGCAGTGCTACTGCTTCTGACAATTGTGGTGTAGCTATAATAACGTCTAGTGATTCAATAGTGGTTGGAGCTTGTGCTAACAATTACATAATCTACCGTACTTGGACTGCAACTGATTCAAGCGGCAATAATAGTTCTTGTGTGCAAACGATAACTGTTACAGACACTCAAGCTCCTGTTATTAGCAGCATTCCTGCTGATGTTACAGTAAGCTGTGCTGGTGAAGTTCCTGCAGCAGATAACAATGCTGTAGTTGCATCAGATAATTGCGGTGGAACTATTACTGTAACAAACAATGATGTAATTACTCAGGGAAGTTGTGCTAATCGTTACTCTATAGCTCGTACTTACACAGCTACAGATATTTGTGGCAATTCGTCTTCTCAGACACAAACAATTACTGTAGACGACCAAACTGCTCCTGTTATTAGCAGTGTTCCTGCTGATGTAACTGTAAGTTGTGCTGGTGAAGTTCCTACTGCAGATAACAATGCTGTAGTTGCATCAGATAATTGCGGTGGAACTATTACAGTAACAAATAATGATGTCGTTACTCAGGGAAGCTGTGCTAATCGTTACTCTATAGCTCGTACTTACACAGCTACAGATATTTGTGGCAATTCATCTTCACAAACACAAACAATAACAGTAGACGACCAAACTGCTCCTGTTATCACATGTCCTGCTAATACTACAGTAGAATGCACTGCTGATAATAGCCCGACAACAACAGGAGTTGCAACAGCAACAGACAATTGCAATGGTGGCGCGACAGTCTCGCACAACGATGTAATAACGTCAGGTAATTGTGCAGGAAATTATACTATTGCGCGTACATGGACAGCAACAGATGTTTGTGGAAATACTAGCAACTGTGTACAAACTATCACTGTGCAGGATACGCAAGGGCCAAATGCTATTTGTAGGAATGTGGATGTGACATTAAGCAACGGTGTTGCTACTATCACACCAGATATGATTAATGATGGCTCTACTGATGCTTGTAGTGGTATTGCTTCTGTAAGTGTTTCGCAGACATCATTTGATTGTAGCAATATTGGAGCTAACACAGTGACGTTAACAGTAACAGACTCTTGTGGTAACTCATCTACATGCACAGGTACAGTAAATGTGATTGGAACAATACCAACTTGCGACATTACTGTTACTCCATCTAACAATACTTATACGGGAGGTGTAGCTACAAATATCTATCTAGGATATGGTCCTCAAAGTGCGACTATCTACAGCAACGCATCTGGTGGTGCTGGTTTAGCGTATTCATGGGCTGGTAGCGGTGCTGCAAATTTAAGC
>CBFGYQ010000037.1:0-11582 GCA_965652995.1 uncultured bacterium | reverse complement strand
GTATCGCCGTTTTGTGCATTTATTTTACCATTCCAAGTGTAGGGTACTTGGTTTTGACAAATAGTAATAACATCTGTAGTATTAATTGTTGGATTGACAAATAAAGCCAGTGTCGCAATACTATCACAGTTTCCCACAGTTTTGCGTATCACTGTATCTCCAGTCTGTGCATTAGCTTTCCCATTCCATGTGTAAGGAATTTGGCTGGCACAAACAGTAATGGTATCTGTTTCTTGAATAGCGGGATTTGCAATGATCATAAATGTAACTGGAGTACTACTACAGTTATTATAATTGGTTGTAACGGTAATAATTGCAGTATCTGGAGTTGTCCCAATATTTACAGGAGTAAAAGAAGGAATGTCTCCAACTCCATTTGCTGCGAGTCCAATACTCGTATTATTATTGACCCAAGTGTAAACAACACTATCCGGATTGACACCATATGTAAGTGAAACTTTTAAGTTCTTGTAAGTACCGTAACAAGGATCCCCAAAAATGAGATAAGTGGATTTGATGCTAAAGCTATCCCGCCCTAATGCAAAACTTTCAACAATAGGCTTACTATTTGCTGCATGACAACTGCCCAGCGTAAAGTTACAGGTAGCTGTATCACCTACAGAAGTTCCATAACTCGCAAATAACACCTGACTAAAAATAGTACCTGAAGGAGCTATAAGATTAATAACACTGTCTTCATAAGGGGCAACAGCACACACTGTATCGTAGATTTGATTGCTGGTAAAACTGATAGGAGAAGTTGCAGAACCTAAACATATTGTTTGATCAGCAATTGAATTGACAGGAAAAGGTTTCGGTATACGCCTTAAATCTAATATTATAACACTGTCACAACCATTGGTCGTTTGGAAAGTATCCTTATAGTATCCCGGGTATTTGATCCATTGATTATTGAACAGAAGACTATCACCTTGACAAATAGTTTGAGTAATCGAATCGTACTTATTTTTTCCTGATGGGATAAACTGATATTCATAAGCACCCATATCTACAATCCCTCCCGTAATATAAATGCGCTGATTGCCATCCAAATCAGAAGTGATAAATGTTGGGATACTATCATTACGACCTACATTGATAGCAGGACTACAAGGTTGTAAACGCAAATTACCATTACCAGCATCTACAAAAAATGGATCAAAATTAATATTCCCAATTCCAGGATGTACGCTGTTACCTTCCACATCACTGTATGTTACAATAGAAGACCCATTAACCGTATTCAACACACCGTCATTTAGCACTCCTGTATTACCCCAGAAAATGCAATTGCTGATTGTAGCGGTTCCTGAATTATTATTATTAATTCCGCCTCCAGAGTTGGATGCAGTGGATGAGTTACCATAAAAACTGGAGTTTCTCAAAGACATTGTACTGTTATGGTGATTATCAATACCACCACTTGTATTTACTCCATTACTATTGGTGCTGTTGTTTATGAAAATGCTATTGACTATAGTGACGTTGTTTGACCCATAGCAATCTATTGCGCCACCGTTTGCCGCTGTATTTCCCGAAAAAGTACAGTTGTTAATAGCGGCTGGGGAATTATTATTATAGACACCTCCACCGGAGCCATTATTGTTCGTTCTATTCAATAAAAAATCGCAAGAAGTAATCGTTGGTGTGGATGACTGACTGTACATACCACCGCCATTAATAGCCGTGTTCCCTGAAAAAATACAATCTGTAAAAACTGATAAAGAACCATTATTGTATACACCACCGCCATGTTGAGCAGTATTATTATTCGAAAAAATACTGTTATACACGGTAGCATTTCCACCTCCTTCCGTAGCCATAGCTCCACCCCCAGTATTGTTAACACCATGAGCATAGTTGTTAGTGAAGTTACAATCTGCTATTAGGGGTGCAGATCCATTTACGAACAATGCACCAGCATATCTTTTTGCTGTGTTATTTCTCAACAGGTTATTTCTAAGTGTAAGTTTTCCGCCCAAACCACACCATTCAATAAATACACCACCACCGTGTCCGTTATGTATAGGTGCACCATTAACTGTAGGATTACCATCTCCATAAGCATTTCCATGTTCTATAGTGAAGCCATCTACCACAATACTATCTGCTGATGCTGGTATATTGGGTATGAGCACTACGTGATAACTGTTGTCTGCACTGTCATTCACATTATTAATATTACCGCTGAGGGTGGTTGTATTTATTGTTAAATCTCTAAAACCGGTTGTGGCATCATACCCACCATATATTTTCAACCCTCCACGTTTTATCAAGAACGTACTGTCACGATTGACACCACTCTGCGCACCGGTTGGATAATAAGTTCCTTTGGCTACGAGTATGCTGTCAACATTTGTGTAGCAACCTATTGTGTCCTGACTAAGAACAAATGCATTTGATAAGGTCTTAAATGCTGATGTCCAACTTGTTCCTGTATTTGCATCGCTACCATTAGCACTATCTACATAAACAACGTTGCCAACAATAAAATTGTTAGTGTTTTGATATTCATAAGCACCCATATCTACCGTAGTATTGAATATTCTTGTTGCTCCAATTACATCAGTAGTAATGCCTGTGGGAATACTATCATTACGACCTATGTTGATGACAGGACTGCATGGTTGTAAACTATAATCTCCGGCAATGGTAGGTGTGCTTGCAGTAGTTATTGGATTTACAAATAACGGATCGGTATTACCATTAACATTACCATTTGCTATACCAGTAAGTCCTTGCACTAAGCTGTAAGTAATGATTGTTGTACCATCGACGTTATCAATACCAGAACTATTACCATAGACAATTGAATTACTCATATTTAAGATTGCTCCGCTAGTTCCTAAGTCTACTCCTGCAAAACCAGTATTGACAATATTTCCGGAAAATGTGCAATTTTTCAAAGTGGAGATAGTGTTCGTGCTTATATACAATCCACCACCACCGTATGAAGTACCTGTCACTTTATTGCCTGAAAAGACACAATTATTGATCGTTGAATTAGAATTATTTTCAAACAATCCACCACCATCAAAACTTGCAGTATTCCCAACATACTTACAATTATTAATAATGGATGCTGAAAAGACATCTAACATACCAGCCCCTATATATCCAATATTATTAGAGAATATGCAATTAGAAACAATAGTAGAAGAATAATAACTATACAAACCGCCACCACCATGTAACGGACCTACTGCATTTGCCCCGTTATTGTCAATATTGTTATTCACCAATTTAATAATATTGTCGTTTTCCTGTATAACAGTTCCTCCCCCATTAAATCTGTTTATACTTTTCCCGTTTAAAAGCTTAGTTCCTGTTCCATTTGCATTGCCCTTTGTCACGGTGAAACCATCTATTAACACACTGTCGGCTATTGATGCCAGACCCGCCACTACCATCACATGGTAGCTGTTATCTGTGTTGGAGTTGATTGTGCCGATATCCCCACTAAGAATGGTTGGGTTAGTAGCAATATTTCTTGAGCCACCACCAATAGGATAGCCACCAAATATTTTTAAGCCTCTTGTTATTAGAAAAGTACTGTCTCTATTTGTGCCTGTCTGATTACCTGTTGGATAGTAAGTTCCTTTAGCCACATTGATGGCATGTACTCCCAAACAAGTTCGTGCATAATCCAGAGCTTTAGATAATGTTTTGAATGATTGTGCCCATGTAATTCCTGTATTACCATCGTTTCCATTGGCACTATCCACGTATATTGTAAATGGCTTAAGATTTTCATAAGCACCCATATCTACAATGCATCCCAAAATTCGGTAAGAACCAGTTATGTCATTATGTATAGCTGAAACATAACTATTATTGCCTCCTTCTATAGGAGGAGTAGGACTGCCCGATCCAAGTTGCAGTCCATCATCCGAAGTGTACCATTTACCATCAGCACCTTTACCATTTGCTGCATTTATATAATTAGGGTTGGTAAGTGAGTTGCCATTAGCACTTGTGATTGCGGAAATACCAACGCCTTGTAAAATACTGTGATATACTTCAGTAGGTTGCGGTGCACCGTTATTCCAACCAAGACTAGAAGTAGGTGTGCCGGAAGCATAATTCCACATGATACAGTTCTTCACCCTATAACTTGTACCTCCACCATATGCGTGTACGGCACTACCATCACTTGAGTAATTACCTGCGAAACTACAGTTGGTGAAACTTGTATTAGCACCTGCAGCTATTAAAAATGCACCTGCACCAAGTGTACCGAATACACCAGATGTAGTATTGTTATGAAAAACGCAGTTGATAAAAGAGGGTGTTTTATCGGCAATGTAAACACCTGCTCCAAAATTGGAAGCATAGTTTGCTGAGTAAATGCAATTTCTAAATATGGGTGATGCCTGTTTAACATAGATACCCCCACCTTCATTTTGCAATATGCCATGACCATTAATGGTTTTGCCTCCTGGATTGTCAGCATATGCATCTTGAATAATAACGCCATCTATAACTGTAGTACTGTCAATAGAACCAGGTGTTGAATTAGGTGATGCAATAACCATAACATGATAGCTATTGTCATTAGCAGATCCCGCATTATTGATATTCCCACTTAGGATCGTGTTATTAGCACCTAGGTCGCGGATGCCGGTAGTAGCGTTGTAACCACCACAAATAACCATATTCTTACCTATTAGAAAAGATGTACTTCTATCGCAACTTGTAGGATTTCCGGTTGGATAATAAGTTCCTTTAGCAATAAGAATGCTATCTACACTACCACACGCTCCTGCAATATCCAATGCAGATTTTAGAGTACGTAATGGCGATGCCCAAGAACTGCCGTCTCCGGCTATGGTCGTGGCACTATCCACATGCAATACATTTGGTACGGTAGTAGGGCATATAAATTCTTCAGCTCCTATATCAATTGTAGTATTGAGGATTCTGTTATTACCGTATACATCAAAATTGCTGATTGTAGCCGTGTTGAATAAAGAATTATCTCCTGCATTAATCGTTGGAGAAGTAGGAAGAATTCTATAATTATTGTTTTTAGTATCTACAAAAATATCCCCCAAACAAGTTGCATCAATATTGCCGTTTGCTGTAGAAGATTGTCCTTGTATTAAACAATGACTGGTAGTAACTGTAGAACCGCTAGTACCAAGACCTGTAGTGTTATTGAAAATAACAGTATTATGAATTGTACCTGTAGATTGAAATATGTATACAGACTCAGAAGTACCCGACGTTGTATTATCGGCTATTGTGCAATTCTTAATATTAACGTTTGAACCACCACCTGTTACTAAACCAGGGAATGTGGTTGCCTGATTATTAATAACATTACTGTTATTAAGATTGAGCGTAGAGTTGATGATAAATATCGCACCCCCATAGTTGGAACTGTTTTCTGAAAAATGACAAGTATTAAATGTTGCTATAGAATTGGGATTGGACACATTCGCAAAAACCTGAACAGCCCCAACCCCTGTACCACTGTTATTCTTAAACGTGCTATTAGTAACATAAGCACCCAAAGGGATATTCATGTGAAGAGCTCCAGTTGAAGATGTTGCGACATTCCCTATAAACTGACAATAATTTATGAGGGGTGCTGATCCGTCAACGTACATACCCGCACCTATGCCAGCTTTACAATTAACTATTCTTAAGTTTGACAGTCTCAATTTTTGTCCTATGTCACAGGCAAAAATGCAAATACCACTTCCGTAATTACTTGAAACGGTTGTACCATTATAATTTTTTCCATAAGTAGTATTGGCATTTCCCGATGTTATTTTCATACCATCTATCACAATACTATCTGCTGTGGAAGGTATGCCTGCTATTACCATCACATGCTTACTATTATCACCCGTATTGCCACTGGCACCAATATCTCCGCTAAGAATAGTTGGATACGAAGTTGTATTTCGCACTCCACCTCCCGATGGATATACACCGTATATTTTAATACCGCCTCTTTTTATTAATAAAGTACTATCTCTATTTGTTCCAGCCTGGTTACCCGTTGGGTAATACGTCCCTTGAGCTACTAAAATAGTGTCAACTGTTGTTGCTGCATTAGAAATATGTATTGCCTGAGACAATTCTGTGTAGGCATTGGTCCAATTGCTGCCATTATTAGCACCTATCGCAGAACTGTCAACATATCTTATTGTTGCTTTTGTATCATTCAGAATAAAAACCAACAAAAAAAATTGTAAATAGATTATTCGCTTCATATAAAATAAGAGGTTAGAAAGAGAAAGAGTTGAAAGTTGCTTAGTGTAAATAATCCAGTTTTATTTCTATCATATTGGGCAGCAAATACGAAGCAATGAAATTGACATTCACCATTAGCAATACGTCATAACCAAAATGTTGGGATATACCACCGGAGTGCAGTATGGGTATAGATTCAAGACGCGTCATATTCTCCCCACCGATCCACCAGTTAGGTCGCTGCTCATCATCAAAGCCTTGTCCTAATACTATTTCTTGCCCTTCGTAAATTCTGCCATTGTGTGTAAAGCTTAGATTGCCTGTAAAAGCGAAATTGAGTTTTGCAGGTTTGGAGTTGAAACTGCTACAGGCTATCATTCCCCCTTCACCCACAATCGCATTGAACCAACTTGCTACTTTTTGAGAAGGTTTGCGAGCTGCTTCCACAAATAGATCGCAATGATATTCTGTAGTTTCATAATTGGTTATTCCTTTCCAGTTTTGCTCCGTACCTTCTGCAGTGCAGTAGCCTGTAATGTAAAAATTAAGTGCACTGGCATCATTCATTTTAAAAACCAGTCTATTGGTAAAAGAGTGATACTCAGATGATGGGCTGACAAGCTTACTTATTTTCATTTTTTCAAAAAATTAGAGGTAAATGGTTTTTCGAAAACAATGAAAGCAAGATACCCTCCTGCCCAAAGCTTTGCCAAATAATAGGCGTTACAAAAACGTCACAATTTTTAAGAGATTGGCTTTCAACTATTTAAGAAAATAAACAGAGTTGTGCTGTAACGGAAATGTCACACATTTTCAGCTATACTGCTGATGGTTTCTTCCTCAGAAAGCTCTAATTTTTTACGCATTCGATGCCAGGTGGTGCGCATTGCTTGGGTAGAGACTCCCAAAGAACTTGCCATTTGTTTATTGTCTAAACCCAAACGAGAAAGAACGATCATGCGTGTCTCTGCAGGAGTAAGTTGAGGGTATTTCGATTTTAATCTATACAAAAAACCGGGATATGCTTTGTCGAAAAGCCCTTTAAATTCAACCCATTGATCTTCTGTAAGTATAGCACTGCTTTGCAGTTGTAGAATGATGTCTTCGTTCTCATCAATATTGGCATACTGTAGTTGCTCGATCAGTTTGTTTTTTTCTGTAATAGATTTTGCAAAATTATTTAACTGGTCTTTAGCTACGTTCAACTCACGTCCTGCTGTTTTTAACGCAAGGTCTTTCTGTTTGTGTTTTTCTAAGTTTATCTTTTTTTGATAATTGTAAAAAACGAATGCTCCCACCGACAAGAGGAGGATAATAACGGCTAATAAATTCCGCTGCGTACTGGTGAGTTGTTGTTGCAACAATAATTTCGTTCTTTCTGCTATTACTTTTTGCCGCTCATTATGTTGTTGTGCTCTCAAGAGCATTGTAGAGTTAATTTTTTTTTCAACTATATTAAGTACTTCTATCGTACTGTCTTTATAATTCAATGCTGTAAGCAAGTCATTATTTTGCTTGTGATACTCACTAATAATAGGAAACAGCTTAGTAAGTCTTTCTTCAACATCTGCATGTTTTATATAATTGTAGGCATTCTCAATCCATTGCTTTGCTTCTGTGTACTTTTCTTGCTTTGTGTAAATATCGGCAAGGGCAATAGCAGATCCGGAGGCGAGAGCGTAATCTCCGTACATGACCGCAGTTCTCGCATCAAAAAGGAGAAGAGGAATAGCGGTATCATATTGCTTTTTCAAGTAGTAATTATACCCTACATTGCCCATCAGAATACTATATTGCACACAGGTAGTATCTAAAAATTTTGATTCAGCGCATTTTTTGAAACAATAATCTGCACTATCAAGCTTCCCCAACTGTTGGTAACATAGCCCCATTGTATTGTAGGCTGACCAAATTGCTCTCCAATTAAATTTAGTTTCCTTATCCAATATAGCTTTCTTCATGAAGCTAATAGATCGGTCATACTCATGGAAAATATAAAACGGTTCTCCTACTAGATAATAATATTCTGTAGCGTTCGGGAATGCCTTTGAGTTGGTTTTTTGTAAGAGGTTGTAGAGGCGTAAATAGGTTTCAAAACCAAGTTCGTAATTCTTTACATATCGCCAATAATACTCCGCCAAAACTCTTACGGCTCTTGCTTCTACATCCAGTTGTTTTTTTTCATGTGCTTCTTTCGCAATCGCTTCCCAACTATCTACTATTTTTTTCGTTGCCCCTTTACTGATACCTTCTTTTGTATAGTAATAAAATGTCTTCAACAATTTCCCTTCCAACTCTATACTTTGATCATTATTCTTTCTCCCCGTTTCTGATAGTTGATCACTTAACTGGTATGCAGTTCGTTTATCAAGCCCACCAACCTTATTGTATAACGTATCAATATCCCAAATTTTATCAGTATAGGAACGATGAAGTAAATACTCGTACTGAGCAATACAGGGATTGTCAATAAAGAATAGCAGTGAGCAGATTAATAATATTCTTAGAGGTAGTTTCTTCATTGATTTTGTTAATCAATAAATTATCCGTTCAAAATTAAAAAATAAGATTAGGATGCCAATGCGTACAATTACTATAAAAAAAAACAGACTAGTTTCCTAATCTGTTTTAAAGAATTGCAAGATGCTCATCTGTAGAGAGTTACGACATCAACTTCTCAATCGCCTCATCATACGCTTGCTTCCAACTGCTAATGTTGCCCCAGTCAGCACCGTCAATGCGAAGATGCCCGTCACCTTTTACCATACCGAGTTTTGAGAATTTTTGATTGCCTAAAGCTGCTTCAAAATCATTAATTAGAGACGATGCTACGCTAACCACTACTCTGCTTTGTCCTTCACCGAATAAAAAAGCATCTTTACGAATGTTGTTATCAGTACTAATTTCAAAACCCATATTGCGTTGCATACAATTTTCCACAAGTGTTACAAACAAACCGCCTTCAGAAATATCGTGTGCTGATTGAATTTTCTTTTCACGGATGAGTTTGATGACTGTTTCCTGAAGATCATACTCTTCATCCAAATCGAAATGTGGCGCAGGACTGAAAGTCACTCCTTGTATATGATGTAAATATTCAGAGCAATTGAAATCATTTTTCATTTCACCCAAAACATAGATCACATCTCCCTCATTCTTAAAGAACATCGTCATTTTCTGACTCATATCATCCAGCACACCTACCATACCAATTGTTGGCGTAGGATATACCGGACCATCTTCGCTTTGGTTATAAAAGCTCACGTTACCGCCTGTCACTGGAGTTCCCAATCTGCTACATGCATCTCCCATACCTAATATCGCTTGAGTAAATTGATAATACACTTCCGGATTGTAAGGATTTCCAAAATTGAGACAGTTAGTGATAGCAACAGGAACACCGCCGCTGCACACAATGTTTCTTGCAGCTTCGCAAACCGCGATCATGCCGCCCACTTTAGGATTCGCAAATACGTAGCGACTGTTGCAATCGGTAGTGCATGCCAAACCCTTCTTGGTACCATGCACGCGAATCACTGCTGCATCGCTCGGTTCGTTGGTATGTGTATTTCCTGTACCAACCATGCTGTCATATTGCTCATACACCCAACGCTTTGAGGCAATGTTGGGAAGTTGTATCATTTGGTAAGCCACTTCTTGTAAATCAGCCGGAACAGCAATGCTATCGGGATTGAATTTGTTGATCTCTTCAAAATATTTTGGTTCTGTGTATTCACGATTGTAAACCGGTGCTCCGCCACCTAACACCAAACTATCCGCAGGAACATCAGCGATCAATTCGCCATTCATATAATAACGAAGGTTCGCGTCTTCTGTCACTTCACCTATTTGTACACAATGGATATCCCATTTTTCGAAGATGTCTAGTATTTGTTGTTCGCTTCCTTTCTTCACTACGATCAACATGCGTTCCTGGCTTTCACTTAGCAACATTTCCCACGGCTTCATATTTGCTTGGCGCGTAGGTACTTTATCCAAATGAATGTCCATACCATGCTCACCTTTTGCACTCATCTCGCTCGTGCTACAAGTGATACCTGCTGCACCCATATCTTGCATGCCCACTAACACACCTGTTTCTACAGCTTCCAAACAAGCTTCCAATAATTTCTTTTCTTCAAAAGGATCACCTACTTGCACTGCGGGAAGGTCATTCACACTATCTTCACTAATATCTGCAGATGCGAAAGAGGCACCGCCGATACCATCTTTGCCCGTAGCCGCACCTACAATGAAAACCGGATTACCTACACCTTCAGAAGTTGCAGAAACCATCTTACCATTTTCTATCACGCCCACACTCATCGCATTTACCAAAGGATTGGTTTGATAGCAATTTTCAAAATAAATTTCTCCTCCGATGGTCGGCACACCAAAGCAATTACCATAATGTCCGATTCCTTTCACCACCCCTTTCAGCAACCATTTTGTTTTTGGATTATCCAACTTGCCAAAACGTAATGAATTGAGCGATGCAATAGGACGTGCACCCATTGTGAAAATATCTCTGTGAATACCACCCACACCTGTCGCAGCACCTTGGAAAGGCTCTATCGCCGATGGGTGATTATGCGATTCAATTTTGAAAACACAACCCCAGCCATCACCAATATCCACCAATCCTGCATTTTCTTCACCTGCTTTCACCAAAAGTCTCTCCCCTTCTCGTGGCAAGGTTTTCAACCATTTGATAGAATTTTTATAGCTGCAATGTTCGCTCCACATCACAGAATACATAGCGGTTTCAGTGAAATTAGGTGTGCGACCTAAAACCTCTTTTATCTTTTCAAATTCGTCTTCTCTAAGTCCTAGTTTGGTGGCTTGTTCAAGTGTAGCTTCTTGTTGTTGTGTTGTTGCTTCCATAAAGAAATGTGAAGCGCAAATTTATTGATTTTTTTGGGGTGGCGTGTGAATAATAATTGTATCCAAAGACTTTTTAAGAACTGTGACTTGTTCCGTTCTTTTCCCATTCCCAATGCAGCAAAGAATAGCAATCCGAACTTTCATGAACGCCGTCTACAATATAATCTTCACGCATGGAACCTTCTCTTGTAAAATTGTTTTGAAGTAGAAGCTTTAAAGAAGGTGTGTTACTGGGGTCTAGCAAGGCTTCTATACGATGCAAATTCATTTCGGTAAAACCATAAGTCAAAACAAAAGGCAGTGCTTCCTTCATATACCCTTTTTGCTTGTGCAGATCGTGGTGCAATATGTAGAATAATTCTGCCCGCTGATGGGTTTTATTCCATGTATGGAAACCGCATTGTCCGATAGGTAAGTTGGTTTCTTTTTCTATAAGCAGAAAAAATAGCATAGAAACGCGGTAGCATTCCATGCCTTGTTCGTGCATGATCTGG
>CBFGYQ010000036.1:0-11716 GCA_965652995.1 uncultured bacterium | reverse complement strand
CTTCCTGTAGATAATTGTGAGAAGTCGATCGAAAAAAGATTATCTCCTTTTACAATTTGCAAAGTTCCTTGCTTTACCAATTTGCCTTCTACAGAAAAAACAGAGTAATGTGTTTCTGCTGCGACATCTGCGTTTACCTGTATATTCAGCGATTGCGTAGCAGGATTTGGAAAGCAATAAATATCGTGATTTATGCGGGGTGTATATAGCATAATGATGTTTGAATAGCTTTGCTTCATGCTTTGGTCCTCCATCTTCACGCGATAGTAATTTGTACCGTTCACGGGATGCCTATCTAAATAGGCATATGCTGATTGCTGATCGTTCACCGCTATTATATCAAGCTGACCAAATGTTTTTCCGTCATGGCTTCTTTGTAGTTCAAACGTCATTAAATTATGATGATTAGACACATTCCATTCCAACAAATTTCCTCCTTCTTTTTTAGTGCCATTGAAGCTTATAAGATCTGTTGACAAAGGATTGGCATCTGCAAGAGCAATGTAAAAATTATTGACTCCAATGTTTATATTATTCAACCCCGTACGACCCGCAACCGGTGCGGCTTTTCCGCCAAGCGAAGGAAGGTGTGTGCCTGCTGCTGCACCATTGGCATAGCATACGGCAGTGAGCTGTGCATTGGTAATGCTATCCATATCACCGGCTCTGAAATGGAAAGCGTTATTGATAAATTCAGTACCCGTTGGCGAAGAGGTTTGCCAATAAGAATTGCTGCGTTTGCTAAAGGTATTTCCATTTTCGGTAAAGGGGGTGGTAAGGGCTGTAGTGCCGGATCCTGCTGTATGTTTTACGCTATAAAAACCATCTGCTGCCAAAGCTCCCTGCAAGAAGGCAAACCGTTTTGCTCCGTTGGCGATGATAGGATATATATTGCTGTTGCCCGGCACATCCATCAACCCGGTGTAGGGGTATTGGTATTGAAAATATTTTACCCAACCATTAGTTCTGATGCCGCCACCGTCGTAATAAAAGCTATTGCCTGCAAAAATAAAGTCATCACCATTCACCATATTCACATGTCCATTTTGCCATTCCATAGTATGGGTAATAGTAACAGGATCATTAAAATCAACACCTGCATTGGTATAAACATAGAGTCGTTCTACACTATCGCTCACAGGCACTTCATTACCTGCTACAAAAGAAGAAACAGTAAACGGTGCGTTGATGCTTTTGAAAACATAGTTTCCCATATAGTATAATTGCGGTAGCGTGCCTGCTGCATAATTCACATTTCCCGAAAACATCGCATTACGGTCGTACCTGTAAATCTTGAAATCGGAAGGAGTTGTTTGTGTCCCTACGCCTGCATTTTTATTGATGGTAAGGTTGTTGTTTGTGGTAAGATGCCCATACTCTGCCCTTATTTCTTTGTTGATGGTAAGCGGTGTAAGCAGTTGCACATCATTGGCTGTAGAGAGCGTGAGGCTGTTGAGTAAAGGGATGTTGTTATTGCCTTTTTCAAAATTGACACTAATGGTATGATTGGGAATAGCTTCTGTGCTTCTTATTTGAAGCCTGCAATTGTTGTAGCGCATATCTACTTTGCCTGCACCGGTGATGTTGCCATATATTACTAACGTACCACCACTAGTAAAGTTGGCATTGGCTACGGAGCTTCTGTTATGCACGTTTACCAATCCGTTGGTATCTACTTTCAGATTGTTTACCACTACAGGATTGGTCAATACATTTCCGTAATCCAATACTCCTTTCACCTCAAGCTCTAAAGCACTGGAAGTGCTGAAGGAGGAAAGCTTCACCGTATCTCCTTGCGAAATGATGACGGTATCTCCCCAAACAGGGTAATGCGCAGTTGGTGCGCCCCAAGTGGTATTGTCTATCCAAAAACCATTGTTCTGGGAAGTGAATTTTCTTGGAGTACCGTAGGTAATAGTGCCTGATGCATAGTTAGTGGCAACAGCAGCACCATTGCTTCTGTAGATGCGGTAATAAACGGTACTGTCCGGCATTCCCTGAAAAACATTGGAAGTGAGCCTGGTGTAATAACTAAAAGGACCGGAGGGAGATTTGGAGAGATAATAGTAGTATAAATAACCCGGCTGATGCTCCGGTATGGTAGTTTGCGCTACGCCGGAAACTACAGTATCTACCACCAAAGTAGTGTCTATAAAATTGGCAATGGGAGGTGGTGTAAAAAGATACGTTCTGCAACTGTTGGTTCCTGTGCTGTTGAGGCTGGTTAATACACCCGGGTTTATAGTGCCGCCCCAAGGATAGCTGGTAGTATAAGAGGACGTATGAGAACTGGTATTTACAATGCGGTGTTGGTTGGCACTTGTTTTAGAAATCATAGGGTCATACATACTCCATATAGTATCTGATGCTGCCATGCTGCCGTATATAAACTGGATGACCCCACTGCTTTCATGCAAGGCTACCTGAAAGGTCGCATCTTCATTGCCGGTTCTTTTATTAAGGCACATTTTCTCAAAAGAAACCACAAACTGACGGGAAGGCGCATTGCCAAATGTTTTACAAACAATAGCTCCATTTTTGCTTATGCCCATTGTTTTTCCACTCCATTTTTTGTCAACGCCGTTGCCGTCTATATGCATAGGGGCAATCTGGTAATAATCTGATGAAAGATATAAAATGCCATTGGTACCTACTTTAAATGAGTTGTGCAAATCTCCCATGCAGGCAAATACAAAAGGTAATATCCTAACATCATCTGTAATGTTGTCTGCACCGCCACCAATCAATGTATCGGCATTGCTCATGTTGTAGAGCGTAGCTGTGGCATTGGTAGAAAATACATAATCGTTGGGGCTTGATTGCGCAAAGCTGTTGGCGCAATAGCTGAAAAGAAGAAGTGTAAAGATGTATTTCATTTCGTTACCTTTTAATGTTTATGAAAAGAGCGTTTTTTAAGATGGTCGTTTCAGTTTTTTATTTTATTCTTTAATAATTTTTGAAAAAAATCCATTGTCTGTTTTGAAGAGATAATTACCTGCAGGGAGGTGGGAAAAATCTATCATAAAATGATTATCACCTTTTGATACAGCCAATTTGCCTTGCATTAGTTGCCGCCCATCGGCAGAAAAAACTGCGTACTTCATTGCCTGCTTTGCTGCTGCATGTAGTTGTACATTCAGTGATTGTGCTACAGGGTTGGGGTAGAGCAGGATAGGAAATTTATCTTCATCGAACCAAACTTTAACGGTGGGTGAATAAGCAATAGCTCCGTTGGTTTCTGTTATTTTAAGCCGGTAATAATTCCACCCATTCAAAGGCTTGGAATCTGTTGCTATGTATTCAACGTTGCCTGCATTTTGTTTTTCAAGAAAAGAATAGTCTTTGGCATTGCCCGATTTTTCTACTTCAAAATGAGCTATGTCTTTTTCGTTGGCTGTTTGCCATTTAATGATTGTTTGAGCATTTTCTTTATAAGCATCTAATGAAAGAAGTTGCAAAGGCAGTACAGTGCCTGTATTTGCAGCGGTGAGTTTGGAAAGTGTAATGGTTTGAATGCCGGTTGTAGCTGTTACATGATTGTTGCTGTTAGCTGTTGTAAACAAATTGGCATTGCTGTAGCCGCCTTGCCCCGTATGGTAGAGCAAGTTGAGTTGAGTTGCTGTATTTCCATTCAGTTCCGCATTATCATAGTATAAGCCAATAGTTCCCTGATAAGTTATAGGGTTCGCAAATTGTGCTACTCTATTTATACTGTTTCCGGGAGGTGGTGTATTTACAACCGGTGCATAAGATACAGTCAGTTCGTTTCCTGACAGGTTCAAGTCTGTAGTGGGTTGCAGGGTTACGCTGTCTATTGCTGCAAGCGTGTTGGCTTTTATAAAAAAGCTGCTTCCGGCATGGAATTGTGCTTTGAGTGGTGAGGCAGCTAATGTGAAAAAGAATATTGCTATTATTACTTTAGTTTTCATAGCTGCTATTATTTTACGTTTACGAATACATTGATTTTCCCAACATCATTGCCATCATAGTTTTGCAGTGCCTTGCCGATAATTTGCCCTGTTTTTATTTTATCAGGATCTGCCTTCATAGCCACTCCTTTTCTGGAGGAGGTAACCAACATATCTCCGCGTTTAATAACACCACCATCAGTACATACTTTGGTAGGGATAACACCTACAACACCCATTGGTACTTTATCAGAAATATCAGTGTCTATATTTTCTTCGGTAAGCAATACACCTGGTTTAGTAGCATATACTCCTATCACTAAAGAAGAATAGGCTTTGTCGCTTTTTTCTACTCTGCGATCATGATGTGTATCTATAACCAATACATCGCCCGGTTCGTAATCACTTATTGCATCTGCTACATCAAATGCTTCAGCTATGTCTGCACCGCTGTTTTGTGTACCTCCATTAAAGAACCCACGACCCGTATTGTCGATGCGTGCTACATTGGTGAGATTAGCCATACTAGTGCCGCTTCTAAATGTGGCTAAGCTTCCGGTACTAAGTGTTTCTATAGTTATAACAGAATTTGTATTGGCTGTAATACCATTTCTAAACATAGCACCTTTACCTGATGAACTACTTGTCTGCACCATCAAGCCTGTTCCGTTTCCACTTATTGCCTGAACGCCAGTACCCAAAGCAGAGTATCCATACACTCCAATGCCTGAAGATGCACCACCATAGATAGAATTTCCTGAAGCTGTTTGGCTGAAAAGACCTCTGCCGATGCCGCTAGCACTGATGTTTATTCCATCTCCTGACCCAGCATTTGAAACTTGTACAATATCAGAGGTGTTTGAAGAGTTACTATTTGTAAACAGTGCTGCTGAGCTATCGTAGCTTTCTGCCGTAAAGCCAATGCCAAAGATACTCTCTGCTTGCACGCCTGTACTACTATAGGAATATCCGGCCACACCTATGCGCGACGAGGAGGCACCATAAAGACCTATTCCATGTTGTGCATATCCATATATCCCTGCACCCGCTTGGGAGGTTCCTATTATACCGTACCCAGAGTCCACTTGCGATACGTAGAGTCCTGTTGTATAAGTACTCCCAATTGAACCCACATAGTTGTTTTCGATACGCACCGTTGGTTTTTGTTTGTTTGTAAAAGCTTTAATGGCAAAGCTGTCATCGCTTGTGGCATACAACCCCACGCCATTATAAGATTTTGCATAGACACCATATTTATTTGCAGAAGTTCCATATACCCCAATTCCATTAGCCGCAAATCCTTCTACACCTATACCGTTGCTGAGAGATTGCCCGTAAACACCTCTTCCCTTTCCGGTAATCGTACCCCAAACCCCACAACTGCTGGTCTCTGAAGTATCTGAATTTGCACCTATAACCCCTGCAGAATATAGTCCTGCATTGCTGGTATCTATACTGCCGTATAAAGCACTAGCGGCATTGTTTGCTGATTTACTTATGGCTCTTACAGGCGTGCCACTGCCGGTATTAGTGATGGAAAAAAGAGTGAGGTTGTTATTTTCTGCGGCTGCATAAGGAAGCGAGAAAGAAGTGGATTGCAGATTGGACCATCCCGTTCCGCTTTTATAATACCAGAACGATTGTGTGTTGGTATCATAAACTAATAAACCATTGGCCGGAGATGCTATGCCGGTTCGTTGTAGAGTAGTCATGCGTGGTATGAGCATTCCCTTGTTGGTAGATACAACATCCAACTGGGCACTTGCATCTGGAGTTAATGTACCAATACCTGTTTGTGCATGTATATTAATGCAAATAAGTAGGAGGAGGAAAGTAAAACTATATTTCATGGTTTAAAAAATTAGAAGCTTGAAAAAAT
Source organism: uncultured bacterium (assembly GCA_965652995.1). Taxonomy (GTDB): domain Bacteria; phylum Bacteroidota; class Bacteroidia; order Chitinophagales; family Chitinophagaceae; genus JAFIGV01. The sequence continues at coordinate 5,929 of CBFGYQ010000036.1, read as the reverse complement.
AGTGTTTCAGATAGGATGATATGCGTTACGAGAGAAAAGTTTTATAGTAATTGTATTGATGAACGGTGCTATCGCCACTGAAGCTTCATAGACATTCTACTGCTTGGACAATAAAACCGTCCACCTTATTATTCTTGACAAATGTTGGTAATGGCAGGGCTGTTGTTAAGAAGTGCTGCACCTCTGTTGCGCACGCCTACATCACAATTATCAGAGTTGAGTGAGGAAGTGCAGTTGTTGAGGGTTAAAGAAGCAGGATCGGTATCGCCCACGTTCATGTTGGCTTTGAAGGGCTGGTTGATGCCTATAAAATCATTACCGCCACCGGAGATGTTTAGATAGTTGAACGTTCCTTGAGATTTAGCACCTAATAACACACCTCTCCAATAGCCTGCTGCAGGCAGTTTGCCTTTGATGACTACAGGTTTTGTGGCTGTGCCGTTGATTGTCCATGTAGTAGTTTCGCCGGTTGTAAATAAGAAACGGTCTTCTTCCATTTGTATTTCTACGCCGGCATCCATGGTTATGTTTTTACGAAATTCTAATGAGTTGAAGGCGAGATAAGGAATAGGCGTTTCATGAAGAACGGTGACATTGTCAACTACATTATTCGATGTGTGCGAGTATAAAGCAATATAATTTTCTGTGTTGTTATTATAAACTGAACTGCGTAGATCTAAGCTGTTAGTAAGCATGGAGCCGTTGATCATAAGGGGATAGCGTTTGCAATTGGAGATAGTGTTGTTGGAAAATGCGCTGATGCTTGCATTGCTTCCATAAATAATTCCTACACCACCACAGTCATCCACCTTCGTGTTAGTAATAGCGGCACTTCCTTCTACACCTATTGCTATTTTGGCATCATAGATAAAACCTGCAAACACATCATGAAAAAATTCTCCATAGCCGGTGTTGCTGATGGCAAGATGATTAATCTTATTTCTGCTATCGTTGCTTTTGATGAGCAAGCCCCACCAACAAGCTCCTACTCGTTCTCCTTTCATTACTACTTGTTTGGTTTCTGTACCATTTACAGCAATAGCGGCATCCGGATTTATTTGTAAGGAAGTATTCTCTTTGAACTGTAAAGAAACACCAGGCTCAAGTGTCAATATCGCTTTTCTAACTTCAACATCACAGCTTACGATATAATCCACTCCATTGGGATTGTGATCTGTCAACACCAAGTCTGTTTCTATCAAACACTCAAGCGGCAAGGCTTTAGAGTCATCAACGGGTACATAAGGATCATCATTTTTGCCACATCCTGCAAGACCGAATGTTATGCTTAATACGAGGGATGGAAATAATAACTTTTTCATGAGATATAATTTTTATGATTTGAATTTTTTGAACTAATTGCATTTTTGTAGGATGAGCTTGGCAAGCGATATAGCTGTTTGCTTATTCTTTGCATCATCACTACCAAGGTTGGTTCGCACACAAAACTGTACGCCGCCACTGAGTACATACAGGTTTTTGTCTTTAGTATTCCAGGAAGCGGCATCGCCTAAGCCGGGTACTTCTTCATAAGCGCTAAGAGAGGAGCTAAGGGTGCTTCCGATTTTTTTCGCAGTTTTCTTTCCGGTTTGATGAGAGACGCCTACATCCTTCATTTTCTGTTTTGCCTTTTCAATTTTTTCATTGTCTGATTTTTCATCAAATTGTTTATCCAATTGCCGGCTCATTTGTTCGTTTAATGCTGCAATTTCTTCCTCAGTTCTTTTGGTATAATCTCTTTTAAAGTCTTTCAAAGTTTTCTTTTGAATATGGCTTGCTGAGATCACATCATCTTCCGGTATTTCTACGCCATACTTCTCCACGGTTCTAGAAGTCTCCCAGCTATATACCACTTCATGATAAGCTGTATTTTTTAAGGCTTTGTTGTATTTAACTTTTGCACCTGCCGGCGACTGACCAATTGCATTTGCAGCTTCCTCTAGCGTCAACAGCTTATCATATTGCGTTGCATGATTGAGCAGGCAAGAATTTTCTTTTGAAGGGATGATTGCCTCATTGCTTGTTTCAGGAAGCGAATTTTTTTGAGAAGAGTTACTGCAAGACTGTAAGAGGAACACACTTAATAAAACAGAGTACCATTTCATAATGAGAAATTTTTCTGATACAAATTTCTATTAGCATAAAACGGTTTAGATGAATAGTAGCACCCTTTTAGCAATTAGGGAAAACCCCTATGGAATGGCTGAAGTTGGATGTGACAGAATCAAAAGTCTATGCCTTGCTCAAAGCCACTTTTAACACAGCCGTTGTTCCTTTCCCTTCCTTGCTGTTAATGTCGAAAGCACCGCCCAGTGCTTGCAAACGCTGACGAATGCTGAATAATCCTTGGCTGTCTTTTTCAGTTTCAGAAGAAAAACCTTTGCCATTATCCTGCACTTCTACTTGTAGTTCTTGTGTGGTTCCTGTGAAGATGACGGTAGCTACAGTAGCCGATGAATGTTTGATGGTGTTATTGAGCAGTTCTTGAACAATGCGAAACAGCATCAGTTGAGTCTGTTGGTTGAGGAGATGTAGATGACTGAAATTATTATTGACATTTATCTGAATAATGCCCGTATCATTTACGTCAGTAGCAAATTGCTCTACCGCTTTTATCAATCCTTCTTTCTGCAACGTAACCGGCAAGAGATTATGAGCGATGCGCCTCACATCCACATGGGTATTCTCCAAAATAGTTGAAACTTTATTCAGTTGATTTTCTTGTTTCTCTTGAGGAAGATGAGGGAAGGCTTGCAAGTTCATTCGTGCAGCACCAATCATAGCTGCCACACCATCATGCAGCTCCTGTGATATACGATTTCGTTCCCGCTCTTCACCGTTCATCCAGGCTTTCAATACCGCATTTTCTTTTTCTTTCTCAGCTTGCGTCAGCTTTGCTTTTTGCACCTTTCGGTATTGTGTTAAGAATAAGCCTATGCCAACAAGCAGTAGAAAACCACCCATCAACCACAAACGCATCTGTGCATTTTTCTTTTCTATCTCCAGTTCTTTCTCGGCAATGAGGCGTTCTTTTTTCTCTGTTTCGTATTTGACATTTAGGTCATTTACTGTTTTAATATGCTCGGTTGAAATAATGGAATCTTGTAAAGAAAAATATAAGTTGAAGTAATTAGATGATTTGTCATTCTGTTGTAAGCGCAACGCTGCCATTGCTGCATTTTTATAAGCAAGAGCAAGTATGTTATTATTTTTATTTTTTTGAAGCCATTGTATCGCTTCTTCCGCAGATTTTAATGCGCCTTCATTATTATTTAATCGCAACATTACTGTAGAATACGCACATAGAGCCTCTCCTCTTATTTCATGAAAGTTAATTGCTTCTGCTTCCTCTATTGATTGTCTAAGATAGTATAGACTGCTATCATTATTTCCTAATCTTACATGGCAATATCCTAAAACATAATTTCCAACAATAAAACCAATAGCGTCTTTTGAAACATTATCGGCAAAATCTACTGCATTCCTTGCCCAGTAAGTAGCAGAGTCTAGTTGATTCAATTCAATATAAGCAGAGCCAATGTAAGCCGCTGTACTTGCCCGGTGATAAATAAATTCCTTCTTCGTAAGAATTGCGTGTGCTTTTAAAAGGTAAAACTTAGCACTAGTGTAGTTTTTAATGCTGTTGTATATAGATCCAATATTGACGTAAGTAAATGCTAACAAAATAGAGTCTTTCGTTTTTTCTAAATACTTAGCTGCTTGCAAAAAATAAGTCATGCTAGAATCCATGTCGCCGCTTGTCAAATGCATATTGCCAATCATAGCACTTACGTCTGCAATAGTGCTATCATCTTTTTGCTTTTCTGAAAGGCTTAACGCACTGTATAGATATTTTTTTACGGAGTCCGGTTCGTTACTATATTGGAAATAGTTTCTGCCAAGATTGAAGTACAAATAATCCAAGTGTTGAGATTGTTTTGATTTGAGGCAGGCATCTATAGCATCGTAGTAATAATGAATACAAGTGTCTTGATGATATTGATTAACGCAGTTCTCTGCCATATCTACGTACTTATCAATCTCCGTAGACATTTTTCTTACAGTCATTTGTGCATAACTATGCATATTAGAACAGAGTAAATACGATGTAATTATCGCTATGATTTTTACTAATGGGCTTCGCATATTACGTGTCAATTATTCCTTGTAAAATGGCTTTCTTCACCAAGCCTGCTACATTCTTCACATCCATTTTCAGCATGATGTTAGCTCTATGATTTTCTACTGTTTTTTCAGATAAAAAAAGTTCTTGTGCTATCTCTTTATTAGTTCTTTCAGCAGTTATAAGTTTTACAATTTCTATTTCTCTATCACTGAGTTTGGTTTTATGCCCTATCACTTCATTTTCGAATACAGCACCTTTGGCTTTACTGCTGTAATATTTTTCATCATTCATAACAGCAATCAGCGCATTTATTATTTCATCACGGTCGTCACTCTTTAGTAAAAAGCCATCAAACCCGGCATGTATGCAAGATTTGATCGTAGCAGTATCTCCAAAACTGGTAAGAGCTATCACTTTAATTTCCGGATGTTCAATACGGACGTTTTTCAACACTTCTCGCCCATCGGCATTTCCAAAATTGATATCTAAAAACAAAACATCAATTACTTGTTCCTTCAAACATTTTTTTAGCTCCGAATTATTTGCAGCTTTGTACACAGTGCTTACAGCATTAATTGTACTAAGGAGTGTTTCCAATCCATCCAGCACTAAAAAATGATCGTCAGCAATAGCGATATTCATCAACAAGAATTAATAATGCTCTCAAAATATAAAATCTTTGTTTTCAAAGAAATAGGAAAATTAAATAGTGGTTTTCACCTAAGTGAAAAATGAGTAGAAAGAGCTAAAGAACTGATACGGTCGTTTAGGATTTTTACATCCTAAAATCAACTGCCATGAAGTCTTTAATTACAACTGCATTATTTAGCATTGCGCTTTGCTTCGTTTCTTTTCAACTGTCCGCTCAAACGATCTATAAAGAAGATTTTAAAACAGGTATCAAAAACTGGCAGATCGTTACCTGGGATAATACCGATGCAGAACCTGTAGGTGTGAAGAAATTATCTGTGAACGAAAGTCAATGGTTGAAAACTCCACGTAAAGGATGTTTTTTCTTTAAACAGCAAGCTGCACTTCCTGAGACATTCACTCTTGAGTATGATTTATGGGCAGATACCGACAAGACGAGTGAAATGGAAGGTGGATTATCATGTGTAATCATCGACCACAAAGCTTCTAAAGCAAGCTATGATTTTCATTTCAGTTCTGCTTCACAAATAAAGGTAGATGTGCATCCCTCACAAGACATACTATACCTCTCTGCCCATAAAGAATATGGCAACGACAATGCAGAGATATTCAAAGAAATTTTTGAAGGAAAATGGAAAAAAGAAGAAGTGAACAAAGTAAAAATTGTACGCAACAAAACGCAAGTAAGCTTATATCTAAATGGAGAAAAATTGATGGATGTGTCAAATGCTTTAAACACAGGAAAGACTTACAGTTTACTCTTTGCCACCAACCTTTGGGGTGATGGAATGTATATTTCTAATATCAACCTCAAGCAATAATTCTCTCAAAAACATATTTCTTAACATCCCTAATATTAGTGATTGTGTTCGCTTTACACTGTAAATACATTTGTCAAGTATTTTTTACCCCTTTTAAAGCGAATTACAATGAGAAAACATTATCAAAAAAAAATACTGCCTGTAATGGCAAGTTTGCTTTTTGCGACTCCTTCTTTTTCACAGCAAATCTTTGACATTGACTCCAGTTTCGGGCAAAACGGAAGACTGGAATTAAGAACAGCTTTGGGTAATACTACCCTTTATGATGTGCAAAAACAACCAGACAGTAAAATAGTCAGCGCGGGTTATATTAAAAACCTAACTGATGACT
>CBFGYQ010000035.1:0-11962 GCA_965652995.1 uncultured bacterium | reverse complement strand
CAACTAAGGTCTCTAAATGAAGCAGAGAGAGCGGGTTGTCAAAGACCTAAGTTAATTCAAAAGTTGAAAGCTATTCACAACGGCTAAAGGTGGCACTACTTAACATAATGAGTTGTCAAAGACCTAAGTTAATTCAAAAGTTGAAAGCTATTTTCCCAGCTTCTCCCTTCAAGGCACAATATTATTAGTTACATCTAACCTCCTATAATATTTAATCTTAAGAATGAACAATTCACCATATTTCAGTTTTATTAAAGGCAATTCACCTATTGTTGCTACAGCTATTCATGATGGACATTTGACACGGGAAGGGTTACATTCTTTATTCAAATTGAATGATGATGAGCGATTGCGCGAAGAAGATCCTTTTACTGCAAATTGGCTTGATATTACGGACAACAGAATCATTGTGCATCAATCAAGATTTCAAACAGATGTGAACCGAACACGAGAAAAAGCTGTTTACCAAAAACCAGAAGATGCGTGGGGTTTAGACATTTGGAACGAACCTTTGACGGAAAAGGTAATTGAAGATTCGTATAAAATCTATGATGAATTTTACAAAAATGTAAAACGGTATTTTGATGATCTATTTAAAATTCACAATAAAATCGTAGTGTATGATATCCATTCTTACAATCATAGACGTGATGGTGCAAACATGGAAGCTGACCCCAAAACAAACCCCGACATCAACATCGGCACACAGAATTTGGATGATGCTACTTGGCGACCGTTGATAGATATATTGATCGCTAACTTTTCTAACTATGATTATCCTAAACGAGAATTAGTGATTGGTGAAAATGTAAAATTTAAAGGTGGTTATTTTGGACAATGGCTTTATGAACATTATGGAAAAAAAATCTGTCCGATAAGTATAGAATTCAAGAAGTTTTTTATGGATGAATGGACGGGCAAACCTTATGAAGAACACATACAATGGATACATGAAATGTTGCAACAATCCATACCGATTATCACAGAAGGCTTACAGAAAATCACTATTGAATAAAGCATATGATCGATGAAAAACTGATACAAACTATTTGTAGTTCTTTCGCGAATGGAAAAAGCATTCGTAGAAATTTGCCTTATAATAGTAAATTGGTTATTGATCAAAAGTTGCCGTATATCTGTGTTTACCGCTTCAAAGATTCTCCTGATACACACTTAAGGGCATTGCTTCAAACACAAGGTGCTTACTTGTTGGCAAGTGTGGAATTGGAAATTACGAGGCTTTTAGAATCGTTAACCGAAGTGGCACAAGCGAATTTTAAATCGTTTATGATCTTGGAGATTTGGAGTGATGTTTATGGAAAGAATAATGGTTCTGAGTTTCGCATACTACATCCGAAAGGGAAAATAGGTCCTACTACAGAAGCATTAGAAAAAGGGTTTAAAGAATTTACAAAACTGCTTCCTAGAATCTCGGTTTCATTAGAAGGAACTGAGTATCGTCATCCACCAGATTTGCAACCCTTGATAGAATTTTCTGAATTGCAAAAGACCGGAACATTGTTGATCGGAATCGCAATTCCAACGGTTTTTTATGATCCGGAATCACAAAAAAATTATGCACTCTTTTTTAGAAAAATAAGGCGACGTTTTGCTGAGGTGATTAAAATAGCAGCTTTCGAATTTACGCGTGTGAATGGCTATGATAAGTTTGAACATCATTTAATGCTTGGCAAAACAAGGCTGGATAATTTGGTGCGTTTTGCTGATAAGCGATTGGCTGTCATTAGTGCTAATATGGATTTCTTGCTAAGAATTACTCCTATCAATGCTACCTCCGAATGGGAAAAATTTAAAAATAATGATTATTCAAAACCGCCGAGATTTAATTATAGATTGATATCGCTCGATCCTGAATTGGAAAAAAGAAAACTCTTCAGTATTCGTCTAGAACGAATAGAACATCCAACACTTGCTTTTATTTTCAGAGATAAAAGGGCAGAACTGGAGAAGCAATTGATCATGCTTGAAGAGCGAGGAACGAAGAAATTTTTCCATACCAGCATGAGTATTTATGGCAATATAGATGCAGATGTAATGAATGCTGCACACACCATACTCGATGATAAAATACCTAATGAACAAATAGAGCATACGAATATTTATGCAGAAGATTTTGCGAGAATAGCCAATACAGAATTGGATAAATACCGAATGGATTTTCCTACGTTACGGTTGAACGCGACTGTGAAAGAGAGTGTGAGTGGGCTCTTAGTTTCAGGTGAAGAATTGTCTGTGGGAAAAGATTTGAACATTAGTGAACATCGAGTGAATGCCTTGATACAACACGAAATTGGCACACATATACTCACATACTGTAATGGCAAAATGCAACCACTGCAATTGATGTCGGCAGGCTTTGCAGGTTATGAACAATTACAGGAAGGAATGGCTGTCTTGGCTGAATTCTTGGTAGGCGGATTAAATATCAATAGGTTAAAATTATTAGCAGCTCGTGTGATTGCTGTGGATGCATTGATTCATGGTGCAGATTTTATAGAGACTTATAATATGCTTACAGAGAATTATGGTTTTAGAGGAAAGACATCATTTGGGATAGCTATGAGAGTTTTTAGAGGAGGAGGTTATACCAAAGATGCGATATACTTGAAAGGGCTAATTCAGCTATTGAATTTTATAAAAAATGGAGGCGATTTAAAGCAGTTGTATGGAGGGAAATTCGCATTGGAACATCTACCACTTGTAGAAGAACTGACACATTTAAGAATTCTAAAAAAACCGTATCTACCAGATTATTTATCAACTGAAGAAGCAGCAACAAAAATTCAAAGAATAAAAAAAGGAATTCAATTAAAAGAACTAGTAGAATAAAAACAATTTATGAAAATAGCATTTGTTATCAACGATATTGAAACGGAAAAAGCCAGCTATACAACTATCTTCCTGGCACTCACAGCACATAAGCGCGGACATACGGTTTACGTTTTTGGAGTGGGGGATCTAGGTTACTCTTCGGGTGGTCACATGATTGCGAAAGCCCGAACAGCAGGTGATAAAACATTTAAAACAAACGAAACTTACTTCAAAGCCTTAGTAGCGGCAAAGCCTGTGAGTATTAGCTCTGATGAATTGGATGTATTGTATCTGCGAAACGACCCTTCAGAAGATATTGATGAGCGCAACTGGGCACAAAACGCGGCCTATATTTTTGGACAAATTGCGATGCGTGATGGCGTAATCGTATTGAATCACCCAGAGAGTCTTTCGGATGCAATCAACAAAATGTATTTCCAACATTTCCCCGATGTGTTACGACCACAAACGATTATTACTCGTGATGCAAAAGATATTTTAGAATTTTATGAAGAACAAAAACAAAAAATCATTTTAAAACCCTTGCAAGGTTCGGGCGGCAAGAATGTGTTTATGGTAGATAAAAATTCAAAAGGCAATCTAAACCAAATCATAGAAGCGATTGCCAAAGAGGGCTTTATTATAGCTCAGGAATATTTACCAAAAGCGAAAGATGGCGATACTCGTTTTTTCTTGATGAATGGTGATCCGTTAGAAAAAGATGGAGTGTATGCTGCGGTGAAAAGGGTGAATAGAAAAGGCGATATTCGAAATAACATACATGCGGGTGGTAAAGGAGTAAAGGCAGATGTTGATGAAGAAATGTTGGAATTAGTGAAGATTTTAAAACCAAAACTCGTTCAAGACGGTATGTTCCTCGTAGGTGTAGATATTGTTGGAAATAAATTGATGGAAGTGAATGTGTTCAGCCCCGGCGCATTGAATATGATTTCTCAAATGCATGATACGGACTTTGGCATAGCCGTAATTGAAGCTATTGAAAACAAAGTACATTATAAACAGATCTATGGACAGTATGTAGATAATATCACGCTGGCTACGTTGTAACTTCTCTTAAATATTTGATTGCATTTGAATAGCATTCAAGAAACTAATTGCTTACTCTTAATACGTAAGCAATTTCCGTATTTCTACCTTCCTTATTCAACTAGTTTGTAGCGAAATTTGTACTATGGTTATTATTCAAATAACTTTACAAAAATGAATATCATGAAAAATTTCTTACTTATAGTATTGATTTTCAGCTTCACTACATCAGTTGCACAACGTGGATATGTGGAGCGTGCCATTAGAAAAAATTATGAAGAAAAACATGGAGAACCCGGTGCTAAGAAAGGAAATGATTGGATCAATAATCATTTAATGAATGTAGATATAGAAGACAGTTACTCATTCCCGACTCATGTGAAAATGCACACAGCAAGTTATAAAAACGGAAAAGTTCGTGAGGAAAATGACATTGATTATTACTTCAATACTAGCGGCACTATTGTAGGACTTAAAAGTGTAGATGAGAGTAAGAAAAAACGAGAAGAGCAATTCATTATTTACGATTATGTAAAAAATGCTATGATTATGCTCAACGAAAAAGAGATGACCGGTATGGCAATGAATTTGAACGCTTTTCGTAGTGGCGAGTCAATAGAACGTAGAAATGCAGAAATAAAATCTGGAAAAACCAAAGAAACTAACACAAGCTGTAAAGCCACTGGAAAGACTAAAAATATACTTGGTTATGCTTGTGCGGAGTACACTTGCTACGATTTGGATACTGATACGCGTTCAGAAGTTTGGGTAGCTTCGAAAGTTGCATTCAACACTAAAAATATGGATGCTAAAAATCCTTTTGCTCCATATTATGCTAATGGCGGTTATGGCGGGATGGTGTTACAAGGTAAGTTCTATAAAGAAGATCAATTGACTTCCACGCTAGATGTAACAGAACTCAACACCAAGGCCAATTTTATAAAAAAGACAACAGAATACGATTTCGGTAGATAAACTACTTTAGATAGACTGCATCAAATTTTGCTATTTCATCTTTGCCATTCATTAGTAAAAGGTGGTCTTGTATTATCTTATAGTCGTTCGTTTTCTGTAACACATCTAATAGTTTAGTTTCTATTTCCAATGATGGACAAGCCATTTTTGTAGCTATTACATCCGTAAGTGAGATTGTTTTCAAATCCATTTTGTAATGCCCTGAAATGCGATTACAACCGGCAAACCCGTCAAAAGCACTGGTGTTTTTAAACGTGATGTAAATGTCTTTTGTTTGTTTTGGGATTTGTTCTCCGTTAAGTGTTTGTAAAACCCATCGCTTGTTTTCAATTGCATTTTGCATTTCTAAAACTCTATTTTCTTCTTTTATAGTAGATGTGCTTTTTGAACTTCCACAAGATGTGAAAATTGAAAATGCCATTGCTGAAAGTAAACTATATCTCATGGTGTTTGATTCATTTGTTTTACAATTATAAAATATGATAAAAACGTGCCAAACTATTTTTTGTGAACTCTAAAAAAAATAACGCCCTTTTTGAACGAATGTCTTGATGTGAGAAATCTCCCAGAAAGGAGATTTTTTATTCCTACAGTAATGAAGGGATTTAGGATTCATACTAAAGCAAAAAAGTGCTTCTTTCGAAACACTTTTTCAAATATCAACAGATAAATCTTTGAAAAATTATTCTGCACTTTCTGCCTGTGGAGCATCTGCTTGAGGTGCTTCCGCTTCAGGAGTTTCTGCAACTTCCTCTGCAGGTTGTGCTTCAGCAGCTTTTGCCGCAGCCTTAGCAGCTTGTTTTTCTTCTACTTTCTTCACAGATTCTGTCATGGCAGCATGGCGTTTTTCTGCTTTGTGCGCACGATGTGCTTCCTGACGTTTAATCACTACTTCTTCGTGCTCACCATTCCATTTTTCAAATTTGTCCAATGCTGTTTTTTCATCAAACAAACCAAGACCTACACCTCTCATCAAATGTTTCAAGTAAAGAACACCTTTGAAAGAAAGGATACGGCGACAAGTGTTGGTAGGTTGTGCACCATTTTGCAACCAATGCAATGAACGCTCGCGGTTAAGACGAACACCAGCAGGATTGGTTAACGGATTGTAAGTACCTAGTTTTTCGATGAATTTACCATCGCGCGGTGAAGTACTGTTTGCAACTACTATGAAGTAGAAAGGGCGTTTTTTGGAGCCATGACGCTGAAGGCGGATTTTAACTGACATAAATAATAGAAATTATTTAGGTTTAACAATAAGATTTTTTCGGACGGCAAATGTAAGTAACGATTTTATTTCTGCCAACAGTTTTTGCAATCCATTATGTCTTATATTTTATTTGTTATTTTGCGCACCTTTTAAAAAATATGCATACAGGAGAAAAAATAGATGATTTGCTGCGTCGTGAAGAAGAGTTTCATGATGAATGGGCTATGAGTGAAAATGTGGATGATATCGACGTGAATGCCCTATTTGACAGCTTTGTAGCGTTTGAGAATAAGTTTATTCTGAATGAATTGGGGGATCTGAAAGGTAAAAAAATATTGGATGTTGGTGCCGGCTTGGGTGAAAGTTCTGTGTATTTCGCACAGAAAGGAGCGGATGTATATTTTAACGATATTTCTCCTAAAATGGGAGAATTTGCTGAGAAATTAGCTACTAAACACGGAGTAAAGCTCAATTACCTTATTGCTCCTATCGAACATTTGGAGCCTCATAAAGATTTTTTTGATATTATCTATTGTGCCAATTTGATGCACCATGTTCCCAAACAAGATCAGGAAATGTGGATTCGAACCATGGCAGATTCACTGAAAAAAGATGGAGTTCTGGTGACCACTGATCCTTTAAAATACAATCCGGCGATCAATTACTACCGGACTAAAGCAGAGGAAGTGCGTACTATTGACGAAGAACCTTTGGGCTTTGATATCATTGATCTTTATGAAAAATACTTCAAGAACGTAAAACATAAAGAGTTTTGGCTCACGACGCTTTGGTTGTTTATCTCTTACTATTTTATTCGCCGCTACGATCCTAATGAAATCCGTTATTGGAAAAGGATTTTCAAAGAAAAAGAATCCCAAATCGGTTGGTGGTTCAATCCATTAAAAGCGATTGACAAAGTGTTGCTTTCACTTCCGGGAATCAAGAAATTGGCTTGGAATATTGTGATTGTAGCAAGGAAGTGATCACTATTTCACCAGTTCTGTAATTACATTTCCAATACATCCATTCGGCATTTGAATATGTAAAAGTGCTGCTAAGGTTGCAGCTATATCTTCCATGTGAATGGTTCTGTTTGATTTTCCTTTTGGAATTTTCCAACCATAAAACAGCAAAGGAATATGCGTATCGTAAGGATGCCATGTGCTGTGTGTTGTACCAGTTGGTGCATAACCATAATACCATCCCGGATCGTTGATGATGAGTAAAGACCCACTGCGTCTTCTGTTGTAACCATTGATTGCTTTTTGTTTTATCAAATCAGGCACAGCTCCTTTATGAATGTTTTCCATGTCCAAAACATATGCAACATGATATTGTGATAATAGCCAGCGTTTAGTCTCTGCTTTTATTTCTGCGCGGTTTAGGTCTTGTTCTTTAACAAGCTTTTCATTCAGCACAACTTGATAATTTTCTACAATGGCTAATTTATCTGTATTGAATTTGGCTTTCAAATGTGTTTGTAAATCCTTTCCAAGCTGTCCTTCCGATTGATTACCTCCATGAATTTTTAAGTCATTCATGTAGATAGAATTGTGTGCTACTCCATGGTCAGCTGAAAGAAATACTAGATAATTTCCAGCACCAATATTCTTATCCAAATATTCTAAAAATGTAGCAATGTCTTTATCAAGGCGTAAATAAGTGTCTTCTGCTTCTACAGAATTGGAAGTATAATTATGACCAATATAATCCGTTGCAGAAAGACTTATACAAAGAAAATCTGTTCCCGTTTTTCCAAGCTTTTCACCAACTATCGCCGCTTTTGCAGCATCTAATGTATAGGTGTTTCCAGAAGGAATTTTACGAAGATTTCCCAATTTTGTTGCATTGTAGTTATGCGGAAAAACAGGAGCTATTTCGGTTTTTAATTTTCCTTCATAAGGGTTGTCATCTTTGAGACTTTGGGTATAAGTGTTTGCTGGATATAATAATTCCCATGGTTTACTTAAATATTTTGTTGGTAGTTTTTGAGCATTAAAATCGTTCAACCATTGTGGTAGTTGGTTTTCATAAAAACTGCTTGTGATCAAATTGCCTGTGCTGTCATCATACCAATAAGCTTTTCCTAAATGTCCTGCCGGTAAAATGCTGCCTCGATCTTTCAAAGAAATTCCAACCACCTTTGATTTGAAATTAGTAGCCAAACGAAGTTCATCAGTAATGGTTGTAGTAAGTAATGTATTTGGACTCATCCTTCCAGCAACAAGGCTTCCGCCAACAGATGTTACAGAAGTGTCTTCCACGCAATACCAATGTCTTCCTGTGAAATTATCCATCCAGTCGTTGCCTGCAATGCCATGAATAGAAGGTACGGAACCTGTGTAAATACTGGCATGTCCGGGAGCTGTGTAGCTTGGTAAATAGTTGATAAAAGTATTCTCGCAACTAAAACCGTGATTGAGTAATCGTTTGAAACCACCAGTTCCATATCGCTCATAATAACGATAGAGGTAGTCCCAGCGCATTTGATCAACCACGATGCCAACGATGAGTTTTGGACGTTCAATTGTGGTTTGTTGACTCGTTGATCTTAAAGAAAGAAGCAGTAATAAACCTATCAATAGCACCTTGTTTTTCATGAGAAAAAATTAGGTGCAAAGTTGCAATGTATAAAGCAATATTTTTAGCTGTAATTATTAAATGTTGATTACAAAAATCAGAGAAGGAAAATAATACTAGATCTTCAACGCAAACAACTCCACGCCATCACTTTTTCCTTTTAGCTCGATGTTTCCCATGCTTTCAGCTTGCCATTCTTTAAGTCCCAAATGCTCTACAAACTCACGAGAAGCTAAAAATTTTTGATTGAGTTCGCTTGTGGCAGTACGGATGCGAGCTGCGGTATTCATGGTATCACCACTCATGGCGATGTCTTTTTTTACAATGCCAATTTCACCAACGGTCACTTCACCAACATGCATCCCAACACGGAACTCCGGTACAATACCGTATGCACGTCGATAGGCTTCGCTTCTTTTTTGAATGGAGCGTCTTGCCGCGATTACAGCTTGTATGCAACGCAATGCATTCTTTTTATTGTACTTCCATGATACTACTATTTCATCACCTACATATTGATAAATATTACCACCACTTTCCAACAATGCCATAGAAACGCTGTATATAAAATCTCTGATGAAACGGAAATAGGTTTTATGTCCTAATTGTTCGGCGATAGGTGTGCTGTCTTTCAGGTCAAGGAACATCACGATACGCTTTTCAATTTTCGGGTTGATGTATTTCCCTGTTAAGATGTCGATGAAGACGCCGGGCGAATATTTTTCATTAATCTCAATCAGCAACTGTGTAAGTAAGAATAACATGAACCAGTCTGTGACCTTATCAAATATCCAAGTACGGTGAATGGTCTCGCCAACAAAATTTTTCCATGCTTGTACGAAGTTTACATGAAGGGTGAAGAGTGAATACGTCATGCTTATCAAAAAATACATGATGAAAGCAGCAACGATGAGTATCAGTGTTTTTAAAATGAAAGAAATAAATAAAGGATAATCCCGAAATAGTCTTTTCAACCGAAACACTAATAAATATCCCATGCCCCAACTCGCGGCAAAGACGATTGCGCTTCTTAATAAAAGAGCTCCTTGAGTAAAGTACGTATAGATAGTGTCTTCCCGTTCTTCAGCGGGTTGATGCATAAAAGTGTACCATCCGATAACATCTACCAGCGTCCACGCAACGGCAATAAAGAATACCCATTTATAGCGATATTTTTTTACCACTGAAATCCCACGCTCTATTTCTTTTACAGGCCTCATACACGTTGTTTAAGGTATTCGTAGATGTTTCTTTGAGCGTTAGATAAATTGGAATAACCTACACCATCAAGTTTTGCATGTGTCATATCAGCATTCAATTTTACGGCTTTATCATTGTCTCTCCATTGTATGTCAAAATAGTCGGTCAACTCTTTCTTACATTTTTCATCCTGAATAGTTGCACATACTTCAATTCTTCTTCTCAAGTTGCGCGTCATCCAATCCGAAGAACCCATGATAAGTGTTGTGTCATCGCCTTCTCCAAAAATGAATATGCGTGTATGTTCCAAATATCTATCTATGATGCGACGCACCTCTATGGTTTCACTCATGTCCTTGACGCCGGGCATCAACGAACAAATGCTACGTACCAACATCTCAATTTTTACCCCAGCTATACTCGCTTTGTAAAGTAAGTCGATCATGTAAGGTTCTTCTAGATTGTTGAGTTTTATGCGGATACGTGCCGGTTTTCCTTCTTGTTGCTTTTTGATCTCTCCTTCTATCAATGCTTTAAAATCTTTAATGATATCAAACTGAGAAACCAATAGATTTTTAAACTTCAAATCTTCTTTCTCCTTTGGCTTTTTCCTAGCTCTTAAAAAAAGGAATAACGATAGAAGTTCTTTGTTGATCTGCTTATCGGCTGTGAGAAGTGTATGGTCTGTGTAGAATTTTGCGGTCGTTTCGTTGAAATTTCCTGTACTTAGAATGCTGTAGCTTTTCTTCTCATTATCATCGCGTTTAATGACCAACGCAATTTTAGAATGCACTTTTATTTCCGGTATGCTGTAAATAATTTCAACACCTGCATCTTCCAATCTTTTACTCCAAGATAAATTATTCGCTTCATCAAATCTTGCTTTCAGTTCTATGAAGACCGTTACTTTTTTTCCGTTTCTAGCAGCACTCATCAAGGAGTTAGCAATGAGCGAATTGGAAGCGACGCGATAAAGTGTGATGTATATTTCTTCCACTTCCGGATCAATAGATGCCTGATTAAAAAAGGCTAAAATGGTATTATAACTATCGTAAGGGAAATGCAGTAAAATGTCTTTCTTGTCAATGGCTTTGAAGATGTTATTTCTATCTACAAGTTCAGGTGGCGTTAAGGTTTTTACTGTAGGGTAGAGTAGTTCTTTATTGTTTACAGGAAGCCCGAAAAGGTCTTTTAGATTGTGATATTTTCTGCCCGCAAACATCTCTTCATAATCTACATTAAAACTTGAAGCGAGATACATCAACAAGTTTTTAGGAATGCCTTCTTCGTATAAGAATCGTGATGGTGGTCCGAAGTCGCGCTTGGCTAATTGCTTTTCAATTTTCTTTTTTAAATCGCCTTCATATTCATCTTGTAATTCCAATTCTGCATCTCTATTCAATTTAAAACTGTAACAACCCACCACTTCAAAACCGGGGAAGATTGTTTTTAAATTCTCACGAACGATATCATCCAAGAAAATGATGTATTCCTTTCCATCAACATTTTCCAACTTAAAGAAACGTGGCATGTCTTGCGTTGGTATTTTTACGACTGCATGATAGAGCTGGTCGGAATGTTTTTTCTTCAGCGTATTGATGAGATAGAGTTGATTATTCTCAGGGACGAAAGGTTTTTCTTTTTGATTTTCTAAAAAAACGGGATGTACAAATGCCAATACTTGCGAAAGAAATATTTCGTGTATCTCATCTTGATGTGCGTCTAGAATGGGTGTGTTATAATAAAGAACGATACCATTCTCTTTCAGTTTTGGAACCAATTTGTTATTGAGAATATCACCAAATTCTTCCAGTTGTTTATTGATAATCTGTTGTGCTTTGTCTGCTAAATTTTCTTCTCCTGCACTTCCTATTTCCTTCAAGGTTTTATTCTTCAAATTAGAAAGTGCCAACAAAGAAGGATAACGCACACGAAAGAATTCATCTAAGTTGGAAGAGAAGATGGATAAGAATTTGAAACGCTCGATCAACGGCACGGTTTCGTCCGCTGCTTCTTGCAACACACGATAATTAAATCCTAACCAACTAATATCTCTATTGCTGTATGTCATAGTTATAAGGGTGTTCCTTGCGGCATAGATACTGTTGTTACTTGATT
>CBFGYQ010000034.1:0-11965 GCA_965652995.1 uncultured bacterium | reverse complement strand
GTTGTTGGGCTAGGGTCATTCGCTGGGGTATTAGCAATCATTAAGCCTGTTACAAAAAGAAGGGAATCGCCGGGTAGAAAGAAACCGATAAACAAGCCTGTTTCAGCAAAAATAATAAGAGCAACCAAATATAGTCCTCCATACTGCATCACAAGTGCAGCCAGCTTTTCAGCGTTCATCAACTCCTTTACGAGTTCAATAATATCTTGCATACGTGCGTGAAAATAAGTGATTTAGTACTAAGTAAAATGAAATTTTTTTTTGCATCTTATCTTTTATCAAATTCTTTTAATATAGTGAGCGGAATGAGGTTTATAGTAACTCAATGCGTGTATTTATAGTTAAAAAATATTGTCTTTGTAATTTGAATTTCAATAAGAAAGCCGCATTTGAATTGCGGCTTTTCAAAGAGTAGTATTATCAAAAAATTAGTGCGTTTCTTCTCCTGCTTTTACTGGTACAGTTTGAGGGATAAAGTCTCCGCCATTTCCATCGTCTTTATAATCATATGCCCAACGATGTACTTCAGGAATTTCACCGGGCCAGTTACCATGTCCAGGATTGATAGGAGTAGTCCACTCAAGCGTCGTAGCTCCCCAAGGATTAGGATTGGTAAGCTTGCGTCCACGGAAGATACTTACGAAGAAGTTCACGACGAAAAGCAACTGTGCAAAGAATACAATGATAACTACAATACTGATGAATGAATTTAATCCATCGAATTGTTTGAAGCTTTCCCAAGAACTGTAATCATAATAACGACGCGGCATACCTGCAACACCTTCATAGTGCATTGGCCAAAAGATCAAGTAAGCACCGGCAAATGTGATGAAGAAGTGGAAATAAGCTAATGTGTTATTCATAAATCTTCCGAACATCTTAGGGAACCAGTGATAGATGCCTGCAAACATTCCGAAGAAGGCAGATACACCCATTACAATATGAAAGTGAGCTACAACGAAGTAAGTATCGTGCAAGTGAATATCCAACGCAGAGTTACCCAAGAAGATACCCGTCAAACCACCCGAAATGAATAGTGACACAAACCCAAGTGCAAACATCATTGGTGGAGTGAATTTGATATTACCGCGCCAAATAGTCGTCAACCAGTTAAACACTTTTACCGCAGATGGTACCGCAATCAACAGCGTCAATAATACGAATATCGAACCTAAGAACGGACTCATACCTGTCACAAACATGTGGTGTGCCCAAACCAAGAACGCTAACACAGTAATACCAATCAATGAGATGATCATCGCGAAATAACCGAAGATAGGTTTGCGGCTGTGACAAGCTAATACTTCCGAAGCCATACCCATACCCGGCAACATGATGATATATACCTCAGGGTGACCTAAGAACCAGAACAAGTGCTGATAAAGGATAGCTGAACCTCCGATGTGCGGCAATGCTTTACCGCCGATAAAGATTTCTGAAAGGTAGAATGATGTACCGAAATTTCTATCGAAGATCAACAATACAAAACCGGAAAGCAATACAGGGAAAGAAAGTACACCCAATATCGCTGTAAAGAATAACGCCCAAATAGTCAGTGGCATACGTGTCATGCTCATACCTTTTGTACGCATGTTAAGAATGGTAGAGATGTAATTCAAACCACCTAATAACGAAGACACAACGAACAATGCCATACTAATCAACCACAAGTCCATTCCAATTCCCGAACCCATAGATGCTTCTTTCAAAGCACTTAAAGGAGGGTAAGTTGTCCAACCACCAGAAGCAGGTCCTGTTTGCACAAACAATGAAACAAACATGAAAACACTTGCAATGAAGAAGAACCAGTAAGAAAGCATGTTCATGAACGGTGAAGCCATATCACGTGCACCTATTTGTAGAGGAATGAGTAGGTTAGCGAATGTTCCACTCAAACCTGCAGTCAATACAAAGAACACAAGGATAGTTCCATGCATGGTTACAAGTGCGTAGTAAAATTCGGGGTTAAGTTTTCCACCTTTCGCCCATTCGCCTAAGAATTTTTCCATAATAGGGAAAGTCTCGTTAGGGAAACCTAATTGTAAACGAAAGAATACAGAGAACAATGCACCAATGATAGCCCAAATGATACCTGTGATCAAAAATTGTTTGCCAATAACCTTATGATCTTGGCTAAAGATATATTTGGTGATAAAATGCTGCTCATGATGGTGGTCATGGTGTGCATCATGATGTCCATGAGGATGGTCACCTTGCATATGCCCGCCCTGTCCGAGATTAGGTCCGTCTATTATTACTTTTTCACTCATTGTTGTTCAAATTTATTTAGAAGCTTCCGAAATCAATTATTTCGAAGGCACATTCATAGTTATTGCGTTAGTAGTATCAGCTTTTACAGTTGTGCTATCAGTAGTAACTGGTGCAGCAGCTGGGTTTTGCAAAGCATAATAAGTTTGTTGCTTGGCCAACCATTGCTTATGTTCAGCTTCTGTTTCAACAATCACAGTACCGCGCATAGAATAGTGACCCTTACCACACATCTGGTCACAAGAAATCTCGTAAACAAAGTTAGGATTGCCCGTCATCTTTTTCATTTCCTCAGTAGTGTATAATGGTGTAAACCACATGGTAGTAATGATACCAGGCACCGCATCCATTTTCAAACGAAAATGAGCTAAACCCACATCATGTATCACATCGCGAGAGCCAATAATTAACTTAACAGGACGACCTTTCACAATATGCAATTCACCATTCTCCGCTATAATATCATCATTATTTGCTTTGTCATTCCAATCTAAACCCAATACATTCTTCGCATCGTCAATCTTTCTAAAATCTCTTTTACCCATCACACCATCTGCACCCGGATAACGAATAAGCCAATTAAATTGTTTACCTACAACTTCAACAACCTGTGCATTTGCAGGAGCTTGAGATGTAAAATGAAACCAGTTACGCAAACCAACCGCCACCAACGAAGCCATTGCTATCGCAGGGATAGTAGTCCAAATCAATTCTAATTTATTGTTGTGTGCGTAGTAGAATGAAGAACGTTTTTCGGTAGATTGATATTTGAATGCAAACCAAAACAACGCCGCTTGTGTAATAAAGAATACAATACCTGTCACGTAAATCGTTACGCGGAACATGCTGTCATATTTCTCACCATGCTCTGATGCAGCTACCGGAAGCATCTTGTCTGCAAAGTATAAATGGCACTCCCAAATACCCCAAACGCCAAGCACAAAAAACGCTACAAGCAACCAAGCCATCAGTCGGTTCACTTGTCTGCGCACTTTTTCCTCACCACGAAGGATGGTAGCATATTCACTTGCCTTTGCTATTTGGTAGATGATGATAAATACCAGCGATATAATTACTATTGTTATAAATCCCGACATGGTCAGTTATTCTTGTATTTACTTAATATTTATATTTTTTTTATTCAAATTACTATTTACACTCTACAATCCTAACTCTGATGCAATACTGCTTCTTTCAGCAACGGATGATTATTCGGTATCAAGGATGCTTTAGAAAGTGTAGTCGCAACAGACAAAATCAACACACCTGAAAATCCTGCAAATATTCCCAATTCATACCAGCTGAGATGCCAGTGTTGAGCTAATGGTCCCGGCATGGTCATGATGTAGAAATCTAACCAGTGACCGAAGATGGTAACCATCGCCATAAAAGTAACTGTGAAATAATTACGCTTGCTTGGACGGCTCATCAATATCAATACGGGCATGATGAAGTTAATAACAAAAGTAGAATACCATATCAAGCTATAAGGTCCGTGCTGACGAATTTTGAAATACCAAGTTTCTTCAGGAATGTTGGCGTACCAAATAAGCATATACTGATCGAACCATACATACGTCCAGAAAATGCTGAATGCGAACATCAGTTTACCTAAATCATGGATGTGTTCTTTATTAACGATTTCCATGTTGCCTTGGTTTTTTAGATAAACCACCCATAGTAATATCAAAGCAATACCGCTTACGAATGCACTAGCAAAAGTGTACCAACTAAACATGGTAGAATACCAGTGCGCGTCAATACTCATGATCCACATCCAAGGTGTCGTACTCATTTGCGTTAAGGCATAAACAAGTAAGAACCCGGCAGACCATTTTACCATTGTCCAGTAAATTTTTGTGCTGTTTTTAGGAGCAGTTTCTTGTTGTAGGGATAATGTACGGAATTTACGTCCAAAGAATGACCATAAGGCAATTGTTACTACGGTAAATCCTACAAACATTCCCGGATTTAAGAAAGCACTTTTACCTTCCAGTATTTTATCTCCATGAGGGTGTACCCAATGATAAATAGGATTGTGACCATCAATATCAAAAACAAAAGCAACACATATCAATATAATACCCGCTATCAATCCAAATATCCAAACATTCGCTCCAATAGCTTCGGGAACTCTCTTATAAGCTACAATCCATCCACCTTGTGCTAAAGAAGCAGCTGCTTGAATAAATATGCAAGCAACACACATCAATAAAAATAAAACACTGTTATGTAATAGTACAATCCAGAAACGGGTTCTTTCCGCATGCATAATCTCATGGTCCGCAGCATGGCTATTCATCAACGTCACTGCGCCGATGATAAGCGTGATGATACCTATCAGTATCAGCACAAAGCTTGTGGTCTTCAGCCTTCCTGGTATCTCAAAACGGTCATTCATCATGGGTATTCTATTAAAATGCTTTAATTGTTAGTTTTTCTTAGTTCGTTTTTGTTGTGTCTGTACTTGCCTTTGCTATTGCTCTGGTTGTATCTTTTGCTGTGCCAGTCCCTAAAGTAAAGGTTGCTCCACCATTCTCAGATTGAAATTTCTTAATGTAGGCTATCACTTGCCAGCGTTGCTTCACGTCTATTTGCGATGCATAAGAGCCCATCATGTTTTTACCGTACTTAATCGCGGCATACATCTGTCCCACGGGCATCGTCAAATATTTCCCATCTTTAAAATTAGCTGGTGCTGCGGCAAATTTACCCATACCACCGTTGTATAACGGCCCATTACCATCCAAAGCTTGCCCGTGACATACACCGCAATAAATATCATAAAGACGTTTACCTTCTTTCAATTCTGCTTCATCAAACCTATAATTTGTTGTAAAAGTCTTATAAGCAGTAGTGTCTCCTTCTACTAAACGGTCAGGTAATTCGTGACCTCGTGCGATGGTACCAGGTACAGGCAGTTGGCTCACTTGACCATTCCTAAATATTGTCGAGTCTCCTTCTGTATAAGCATCGTAAGCACGTGAGTAGGTCATATCCGGAGCATAAGTCTTGCCCGGGTTGCGGCGTTTTCCTCCGGTGTTGCAGGCAGCCATTGCCAAGCCTACAATCAACGTTCCCACCACTATGCTTCTTGTTTTGTTCATAACTATTATCAAAACTTCAAATAATTAATGTACTGTTACTATTCCTTTTTCGTATTCTTCTTCTTTATCCCATCTTCCGTACCACCATTCGCTCTCAGCCACCTGCACGTACGTTTCATTTGCTCCGGTTGTTTTCAAAAAATCTATTACTTCTTGCTCTGTTACATGGTCGTTCAACTCTATCGTCAATACGAATGTATCATCTGTCTGACGCGGATGAAAAACGTGTTTCTTTACACCCGGCATTATCTGATTTAGATAGCAGAATGTCAACACCATACCTACCGCTGCAAATAATACTGTCAACTCAAAAGTAATAGGAATGAATGCAGGCAAAGACCAGTTAGGCTTACCACCAAAATTAATAGGCCAATCGCTGGTAAATATCCATGACATAAAACCAAGTGCCGTAGCAGTACCGGTGATACCGTAGATAAAACCAGCAACGTGAAGGTCTGTATCTTTCAATCCCATGGCGTGGTCGAGACCATGCACCGGAAACGGTGTGTAAACATCATGCATTTTATAGCCACTGTGACGCACCTTCTTCACCGCAGGAAATAATACTTCCTCGTCAAGATATGTAGCTACTGCAAATTTTTTTACTGACATATTATTAAGTCAAATTTTAAAAATCCAAATCGAAAAAATCCAAATTCCAATTACCAATCAACTATTCAACCAACTCAATGATGTGCTTGCTCTTCAGCAAATTGCTCAATCGGTTGTTCTTCTATATGCTTCATGTTATTCTTCTGTGCTTCACCTGATGTCTTCAATACAAACTTGATCTCTGCAATGGCTATCACAGGAAAGTATTTTGCAAATAAGAAGAAGCAGGTAAAAAACAATCCAAACGTACCAAGGTAAAAGCCGACCTCAGGCCACTCGGGTGAGTAATATGTCCAAGAGCTTGGTAAATAATCACGATATAATGATGTTACGATGATTACAAAACGCTCGAACCACATACCGATATTCACTACGATACTCATAATGAACGTGAACACGATATTTCTACGCAATTTCTTGAACCAAAATAGCTGTGGAGATACCACGTTACAAGTCATCATCGCCCAATAGCTCCACCAGTATGGTCCCATGATACGCCATTTGAATGCATCTTGCTCGTAAACTACCTGACTGTACCACGCTATGAAAAGCTCTGTCAGATAAGCCACACCCACTATCGAACCCGTCAATACAATTACTTTGTTCATTGCCTCAATGTGACCGAGAGTAATATAATCTTCCAAGCCCATGATACTGCGACAAACAATCAAAAGTGTTTGTACCATGGCGAAGCCTGAGAATATCGCACCAGCAACGAAGTAAGGAGGAAAGATGGTAGTATGCCAACCCGGAATTACGGAAGTAGCAAAGTCAAAAGATACGATGGTGTGTACGGAAAGTACTAACGGCGTAGAAAGACCTGCCAATACCAATGATAATGCTTCATGGCGCTGCCAATTTTTCGCGCTCCCTGTCCACCCGAAAGAAACCAAACCATACGAAAGCTTACGGAATTTTGTTTTTGCACGATCACGAATAGTTGCAAAATCAGGAATAAGACCCGAATACCAGAACAATAACGATACCGTGAAATAGGTAGATATTGCAAATACGTCCCAAAGAAGTGCAGAGTTGAAGTTAGGCCAAAGTGGACCGCGAGAGTTAGGATAAGGTAATACAAAGAAACCATCCCATACACGACCCATGTGAAATATCGGGAACTGACCCGCACACATTACAGCAAAGATCGTCATCGCCTCGGCAGCGCGGTTCACACCGGTACGCCAGCCTTGACGGAAAAGCAACAAGATAGCTGAGATAAGTGTACCCGCGTGACCAATACCTACCCACCATACGAAGTTGGTAATATCCCAACCCCATCCGATAGTACGGTTGATACCCCATGTACCTAAGCCCCAATATACAAACCATACAACAGAAAAAACACCAAATAGAAGCAATGCCACAGAAAAGAAAAAACCTATGTACCACATTCTACCCGGCTTCTGTTCGATGGGACGTACGATGTCTTCTGTTACCTGATGGTAATCTTTATCGCCATCAACCAACGGCTCTCTTACAAAACTTTCGTATTTTAAATGCATAATGCTATTAAAAAATTCAAAATTTAAACTCTAATAATCTAAAACACAAATTCCAAAACTCGCTTCAACTAAATATGCTTATTATGGAAATCATCTGTTGGGAACGTTTCTTCCTCACCTTTCATCACAGGTTCTTTCAACAAATGATCTGCATTTCTAACTTTACTTAAATAGTTGATATTCGGTAGCGTGTGTATTTGTTCCAATACATAGAACATACGTTCAGGCTGCTCTTGTGTACGAAGTTTGTAGATCGCACTTTCTGTATCATTCACGTTACCAAATACAATACCTTCCGTAGGACACGCTTGCTGACAAGCTGTACGCGCTTCACCATCTTTCAACGGACGACCTTCTTTCTTCGCATGTAGTTTGGCATCTTGTAAACGCTGTACGCAGAAAGAACATTTCTCCATCACACCGCGGCTACGAACAGTTACGTCAGGATTCAATACCATTCTCGTCAAGTCGTCATTCATATCATCACGACGACCATCTTCATAATCATTATCATCAAAACAATCAGCACCTTGCCAATCCATCCAGTTGAAGTGACGCACTTTATAAGGACAGTTGTTTGCACAATATTTTGTACCAATGCAACGGTTATAAGCCATTTGGTTAAGGCCTTCACTGCTGTGGTTCGTTGCTGAAACCGGACATACGTTTTCACAAGGCGCGTTATCACAATGTTGGCAAAGCATCGGTTGGAACACCGTTTGGATGCTATCCGGATCATCAGGCATACCGCTGAAATAACGGTCTATACGCAACCAATGCATTTCCTGAGATTTCAATACGTGTGTTTTACCCACTACGGCTACGTTGTTTTCAGCCTGGCAAGCAATCAAACAAGCACCACAACCGATACAGCTACTTAAGTCAATAGACATTCCCCAGTGCAAACCTGGCGATACATAATTTGGATAAAGTGTACCGTTTTTACGGAATCCTTCTTCCATGTCCTGTAAATTACCGGGACCTTCTACATGCTTTGTCTCATGACCGCCACCGTGCGAAGCAGCACTATGTTCTCCACCTTCATTGTTTTCTTCATCCCAAGGTATGAAGCTATATTTCGCCACTTCTTCCTTGCGTTCTTTTTGCAGGTGAGCAGGGTCTTTTTTGAATTCATCTAAAGTGTATTCATGAATAACAGGGCGACCTTCATGACTCATGTGTGTCTGTGTAATAGCCACATCATACTTGTCCGCTGTTTTTTCAATTTTGGCACCAGTATAGTTGTCGAATGTCGTACCATTCCATACTTGGAAAGGATAGGCATTCTTACCTGTCTTAGCCGCCGCACGACCCACTTTTTCATTACGACCATAACCCAATGCTACAGCCACAACATCATTATGAATACCGGGAGTTACTACAATCGGCAAAGTTAATTCCTGTCCGTTTGCAGTGATTTTGATTACACGCTTTTTCGTAACAACTTCCGTGATACTTGTCAATTCTTCGTCTAATTCTTTTGCTTTCTTAGGAGAAATACAAGCGTAATTGTCCCAAGTAGCTTTGGTAAGCGGGTCGGGCATTTCCTGTAGCCAAGGATTGTTACTCCAAGCACCACCTTTACCGATAGATACTTTTTCGTAAACCATTACTTCCATTCCGCCAGCAGCTTTTTTGCTTTGAATATTTGCAATAGCTCCACCTATATTGCCTCCAAAACTTCCACCACTCATCATAGGAGTAGTGTGTGCTATTTCTTCACCGTTGTGTGCTGTACGAGTACTATCTGTAGTAGTTGAAGTCGCTACTTTTGCACCCCCCGGCTCTATCACACCATCTTGCAATGCTTTATCCAAAGCAGTCTGACCACCTAATCTATCCATCCAGTATTGGTTCCAGTATTGACCATAACTCACAGCAGAACCCGCCCAAGTCAACAAACTGTCTTGGAAAGCACGGGTTTTGAATATTGGCGCGATACCCGGTTGCATTAAGCTATAATAGCCAGGTTTTGGTTCTGCATCACCCCAACTTTCCAAGAAGTGGTGATCAGGAATAATGTATTTACAATTTTGCGCTGTCTCGTCCATTCTCTCGCCGAAAGAAACCGTAACAGGCACTTTCTTCAAACCTTCAGCAAATTTCCCACCTTGGAAATAATCGTAAACGGGGTTCACATCTTGCAACAACACTACACCAACGCCACCTGCATTCATCTCATTCGTCAAATTCACAATGTCGCTGTCGATACCTTGTTTATAATTTGCTGTAAGTCCCCAGTTGATCGTGCTACCATTCGCACCGATGGCACTATTGATAGCATTCACTACAGTTTGTACATTCACATCGTTAGAACCACATACAACTAAACCGTTTCCGGCTTTCAAGTCAGCAGCAGCTTTTACGATGGCTTCATTTAGTTTTTTGCTTGCGAAATTCGGTGTAGTACCATTCAATGCATTGTACATTGCTACTGCAACTGCACCATATTCTGACGGCTTACAAGTAACACGAATATCAGCAGAAGCACCTGTTGTTGTGTGATTGGCTTCGATCTGATAATGTTTAGACATTGTCAGATTTTTCGCACTTATCTTACGTCCTTCACCATATTGTCTGCCAAATTCGATAGGTGCTAGCCAAGTACCCAAGAAATCTGCACCGATACCTACAATGGTTTTCGCATTGTTGAAATGATAAGAAGGCAATGCACGACGACCGTAGCTTGCTTCATTTGCCAATAGCATTCCCGAATAAGAAACCGCATCATAAGTGATGTGTTTGAAATTCGGATATTTTGCTACGAATTGATTGATAACTTCTTTGGTAGTAGGGCTAATGACCGTAGAAGTAACAAGATAAGATGGTTTGCCACTGTTAGAAGCCAACGCATCTTTGATCATTTTATCTATCGCTTCAAAAGTCACTTCATGACCTTCTGCATACGGCTGACGCAAACGCGCTTTATCGTAAAGATTTAAAACCGATGCCTGAACACGCGCACTGGTAGAACCTTTAGTGATAGAAGACAATTCATTTCCTTCTATTTTGATAGGACGACCATCGCGGGTTTTGATAACGATAGGACACCAATCTCCACCATCCACAAATGTAGAAGCGTAATAATTAGGAACACCAGGCTGAATATCTTCAGGCTTGATAGCATAAGGTATCACCTTGCGAACAGGCATTTCGCAGCTGGCAGCCAACATAGCCGCAGCAGTGCTAAAACCCAAATATTTCAAGAAGTCACGACGAGGTGTAGTGGCATCCAACAGCTTACCGCTGATGTCAAACGGCAAATCCTCTTTGAACTCGTCCGTTGCTTGAGGCGCTTCAGTTCTCTGAAGATCCTCTACACCCATCCAATATTGTTTTTGACCCATAACTTTCTTAATGTGCTAATGCGATAATATGCTAATGTGCTATTGCCGCAATTTTATTATTTAGTCATTCAAACTTTCTTATTGTCCAAACACCATTGCTACTATTTGTCTTTAGTGGCGTTGGCACCATTCATCTGCTTCAATTCTTATCCACTTTTCCCACATTTCGCGAGATTGCTTTGCTCCTCGCAAGGATGCGAATAAACTTGTTAACTTATAAACCTTTCAACCAATCAACAATTCAACTAGTAGTGACATTTTTGACATTCCAAACCACCGATATCTTCCACAGTCACGCCTTCGCGCTTACCGCTTTTGATCTCTTCATGGTATTTTTCAAAAATGCTGTAATAGTTGTTGTCTGTAAATTGTACTTGCGTTTGCCTGTGGCAGTTCACACACCAGCCCATTGAAAGCGGTGCAAACTGATACACTTCATCCATTGTTTCGATAGCACCGTGACAACGTTGACACTGTACTTTACCCACCGCTACGTGTTGAGAGTGGTTAAAATATACGTGGTCGGGAAGATTGTGTACTTTGGTCCATGGGATAGGAGTTGCTTTGATATTTCCTTTCGCATCACGGATATAATCTTTTTTCGCAGGATCCCAACCCGCATATTTATATAATTTTTGAATCTCGGCCGTACCATCTACCTCTTTACCTTCCATTGTTATTAATTTTTCCTCACCGGTGTACTCATTAATTTGCTTGTGGCAATTCATACACACATTTGTTGAAGGCACCATCGCCATCTTACCTTTTTCAGCACCACTGTGGCAATACAAGCAATTGATTTGATTGATGCCCGCATGCACTTTGTGAGAATAGAAGATTGGTTGTTCAGGTTCGTAGTTTTGCTGGCGACCCATTTCTACAGCACCATTAGTAATCCAATAACCACAGAAAATGAAGAATAAAATAACACCGATAGCTATGAAAACTTTATTGCGGTAGAATGGAACTTCGTGTTCGTTAGGTAAACCTTCTTTATCATTCGCTACGCGACGCAGACCATAGTTGGCACGCCACAAAATGATCATTAAGGCAACTAAGGATAATGTGATGAACGTATAAAGCCATGTATTACCACCTTCGTCTTTTGCGCCTGCACCGTCAGCGC
>CBFGYQ010000033.1:0-11975 GCA_965652995.1 uncultured bacterium | reverse complement strand
ACTGTTTTTCTTCGCCCGTAACCACTTTGTTTGAAAACTCACTTACTTTTTGTTGATACTCAAGAATTGCTTCTACATCTGATTCTGACTGAACATACTGTTGCGATCCTAAGTCTTTTATGCCCTCTAATAGCTTCCCAGAAAGCGTTTTTAGCACGTGCGAATCCCACAGAACTGATCTTTCAAAATCTCCTAAGGCTTGAGTATATTCTCCATCTTTCACCTTGCTGATTGTACTACTTTTTACATGAGCTTTCACTTCGTTGATGTACGCTCTTACTCTGTCTATATTATTGGGAAGTATCAATTCCATTGCTGTAGTTTTTTGATTGAGGTTGTCAAGTAACAAGGGCATTAATAAATCCACAGCGAAAAACTCGACCCACATTTCCTCGATCTTTGCAGCTTCTTGTGAGGTTGGTGAAAGAGATGAAGACTTTGTTTCATCACCACCTACGCCAACTATTCTCACTTTCCATGTCGCTTCTTTTTCATGGCTTTCTAAAGGCAAAGCTTGCGGTCCGGAAACGTTATTTCCCAATACCGCAAGTTGCTCATTGGGTGCTATACTGTTTATTATTTCCGGTATGATCGTGTATGGAAAATTTTGCTGATCTCTATACCCCATTTTATAAAAAAACGCATGACCTCTGCGAGGGTAAACGTTGAGCATTTCGACATTTTCGTCATTTCCGTCTTGCGCCTTTACTGTGATTCCACTTTTCGTAGGGTCTGCGTCTTCTATCTTTATCTGCTTACCTAGAATATCTACCACATTCACTTTAGTAATATCGTTTACTGTTTTCACGTAATTCTCCAAATAAGCATCTTTAGAGAGCATTGTAGGATCATTAACGAATAGCTGTTCGAGTTGTGCTTTAAAGGAAGCAAATTGCGAAAGGGAAGAAATCTTTTTTATTGAAGCCATTCTTTGGGAGTCTGCAATTGTGTGGGCGTAACCAAGGCCAAAGTATAGCATAACTTGTGCAGTACTTGTTATAGAGATTTCTTTACTTTCGTTAGATATGAATCCCGCCATAAGCATATTCTTTGATTCATCGAACAGGTATGCGACTTCCCAAGTATTGGCACTCCACGGGATATTTGATTTCCCATCAGTTCCTACCCCTGAAGTATGTGATAGCGATAGAATTTTTGTTTTAGAAAGATCCAGAGAAATGCCATCTGGTAACATCACTTGAACATCTATAGTAGTGTAATGGTCGCTTTTGGTAGGTGGGTTCTTCTTATCTTTTTTACAAGAATGAAAAAAGAGAATGATCAGAAATGGACATAGAAGAAAAAAACGGTTTCTCATGGCAGTTATTTTCTTCGTATCGTAAGACATTCTAACAGGTCATCGCCTTTTCCAACTTTCTTTTTAAAAAAAAAATCGCATTACTGTGGAGTATTTTAAGATGAGCTTATTAATCACCCTTTCTATACAACTCCAGCGATGCCAAATTCAGTTTTGTTTTCAGCCATTCTCTAAGTTTATCTTCGTCTTCTTTTACAAGTGGTTTGTCACATTCGTAAATAACAAATGGAACAAAATGTGTGCTGTCTGTGCTATCAAATACCTGCATCTTCGCAACAGAAATATTCTTTAGATCAGGAAATAATATCTTGGCTTCAGGAAAGAAATTGGACGTGCTGATTCGATAGTTATCAAGTTCTGCTTTTAATCGCTTAGTGATGTTTTCTTCATTAAGCTTTCGCTCATTTTCGAGAGCCATTTGTTTTCTGTTTTCGGCAAGGAATGTACTGTCTTGTCTTATAGTCAGTATTGTATTAAAGAGGTCATAGTTGGGTAGTCTACGTTTTAAAGACTCTAGTTCATCATTATTGAATTTCTTTATCAAAAAAGCGACTTCAATAGTTTTTGGTGTAGCTAGATAATCCGATTTTTTATAAACTACGGTATATCCTTTTTCTTCAAATTCATGATAGATATAAGTGGCGACATTCTTTTTAAACTGCTGCTCCTTAAAAAATACATAGGCGAAATAAATACTCGGCACGATCATTATCACTACCAATAAGCTTATAAACCAATTGAGATTTGCTTGTCTTTTTTCTGTTGCATGCACAGACGGATACCTCAGCAATTTCACAATAACGAAAGTGGCAATACAAATAAATGTGCAGTTGATTGCATATAAGAAAAGAGCTCCTCCTACAAACTTCCAATTTCCTGTTGCAATACCAAAACCTGCAGTACAAAGTGGAGGCATTAAGGCCGTGGCAATTGCAACACCGGGAATAGGGTTTCCTTTTTCTACTCTTGTTACCGCGATCACACCTACCAATCCTCCAAAAAAAGCGATCATAACATCGTAAATATTGGGGGCTGTTCTGGAAATTAATTCTGATTGCGCTTCTTTGAAAGGAGTAATTGCGAAGTAAATAGATGACACAACCAATCCCACAACCGTGGCGATCAGTAGATTTTGTAAAGAACGTTTAAGTAACACAAGATCAAACATTCCTAAAGCAAAACCGGCTCCTACGATTGGTCCCATTAAAGGTGATATAAGCATTGCCCCAATGATAACTGCAGTTGAGTTAACATTAAGTCCTACAGATGCAATAACGATGGCACAGGCAAGTATCCAAAGATTAGCCCCTTTAAAAGAAATATTAGCTCTGATGTTTTTCAGAACACTGTCTTTATCATCTTCACCCCTACGCAGGTTGAACAAAATTTTAATGAAACCCATGACAATCAGTTTTAGTCCAATTTAAAAAGATTTTGCTCTGTTGAAAAACTGGTTAACTCATTTCGGAAAATTTTATCCATTATTTGCCATTTCATCCCAACTTTTAGCTAACATATTTTATAGCTATTACTTTCATTTCCTCAAATAGTAGGTAGCTGAAAATACTAACATGAGTAAACCATTTCCTTATTTAACCAACCTGTTCAGAAATTCAGATTTTATCGCATCAGTAGAAATTGCGATTCAAAATGAGTTGCCGGATAATTCTTCGTAAGTTCTAATAATGTAGTTTCAAGTTCAATGCTTGTGAACACATAGAGAAGAGACCACTAAATAAGCTCATTACCCTACTCTATCTAGTCCATAAAAAATCCTTTTCGTACCTTCGCAACGTTTTCATGCACTCGGGTGAATGGTTTTCCGGTTTTATTCCCTGAATTTATTCTAAAGAATTTCTTTGTGCAGCCGTCGTTTCATTACGGCATTTCTCGTTATTAATTTTTCTCGAAAACCGATAAAATTATGACTGCCTCATGCACATTATTGATATTGCCATTTTCGCAATCTACATGCTTGTCATGCTTGGTGTGGGCTACTATTTTCTTCGAAAAAACAAAACACAGGAGGATTATTACGTAAGCGGCAGAAACATGAACAGTTGGCATATTGGGCTTTCAGTGGTAGCTACAGATGTGGGCGGTGGTTTCTCCATCGGCTTGGGCGGTTTAGGTTTTACGATGGGGTTGTCTGGTTCTTGGATGTTGTTTACAGGACTAGTAGGAGCATGGTTAAGCGCGGCATTTCTAATTCCTAAAGTGAGTAAATGGGGGTTGGAGCATAAGTTCTTCACCTTTCCACAACTCTTCAAATTTCTGTACAATTCTAAAGTCGCTTTTATTGCCGGTATCATTTCTGCGATCGGTTATATCGGTTTTACAAGTTCACAAATACTCGCTGGTGCAAAGCTATCTGCCGCTACTGTGAAGGGTTTGGATATGCAGACAGCACTCATCATCATGGGAGCCATTGCAGTGATTTATACAAGCATTGGCGGTTTAAAAGCGGTCATTTATACCGATACTATTCAATGGATTATTCTTTTGGCAGGGATGATTTTCATTGGTATTCCTATGGCATATTATGCTGTCGGTGGTTATGATGCCATCAAAGAAACATTAGCTCCGGAATTTTTATCACTCACTAATATTTCAGAAGTACAAATACTGAATTGGGCTGTAACCATCATTCCTATTTGGTTTGTAGGAATGACGTTGTATCAAAGGATATACGCAAGTAAAGGCAAGAAGGAAGCGCAAAAAGCATGGATCATTGCAAGTGTGTTTGAATGGCCTATTATGGCATTTATGGGTGTGATCTTAGGAATGTTTGCAAGAGTTGCAATGGAGCAAGGCATTCTCATCAATAATTCGGGATTGGAAACTATTGATAGTGAAATGGGATTACCAATGTTGTTACGAAGCATTCTTCCTGTTGGACTTTTAGGATTAATGCTATCAAGTTATTTCTCTGCTATCTTATCTACTGCCGACTCGTGTTTGATGGCTGCATCAGGCAATGTAATGACCGACATTCTAAAACCATTTTTGAAAAAAGAATTTACACCAAAACAAGAATTGCGCGCTTCACAAATATTCACCTTATTGATCGGAGCAGTTGCCATGTTACTCGCTTCGCAAATGCAGAATGTTTTGGAGCTCATGTTATACTCTTATGCTTTTATGGTATCGGGTCTGTTTATTCCTGTCATTGGCGGTTTGTATTGGCGCAAAAGCAATGCCGTAGCGGCTTTATGGAGCATGATACTAGGTGGCGCAACAACTATTTATTTAATTCTAAACGGAAATAAATTCTTAGGGTTACAACTACCGAAAGAATTAGATGCAAACATTTACGGCATTTCTATTTCATTGATCACCTTTATTTCTCTATCGTTTTTAATACCTAAAAAACAAACATCATATGCAATTTGAAATTATAAAACCAACGAACAAACAAGACAGGAAAACAGATGATAAAACCATTGCTGAATTTTTGTTCAAACATTTAGAACAATACGGCGATAAGATCGAAGACATTCAAAAATGTATTGATTACTCGTTAGACACATCTCGTGGCGGTAGTATTATCATTGGTTCTGACGAGGGAAATATCAAGGGAATAACTGTGTTGAACAATACAAACATGAAAGGCTATATCCCTGAAAATATCTTGGTGTACATAGCTGTTGACAATAGTGAACGTGGCAAAGGTTATGGAAAAGCGATCATGCAAAAAGCGATCGAGATCACTGACGGGGCAATTGCGTTGCATGTAGAGCCCGACAACCCTGCAAGAAAACTGTATGAAAAACTTGGCTTTACAAACAAGTATTTAGAAATGCGTTTGCAGAAATAAAACAATCATGCAAGAATTAATAACATTAAGAAAAGAACTACATCGATATCCGGAGTTATCAGGTTTTGAAAAAGAAACAGCAAAACGTGTTGAGAATTTTTTGAGGAAATATAGTCCAGACGAATTGATCACAAACGTTGGTGGATATGGCATTATCGCTGTGTATAATGGCGAATCAGACGGACACACCATTTTGTTCAGAGCAGATATGGATGCCTTGCCTATTCAGGAGGCTAACGAGTTTGAGTATAAATCAGTTTTCGAAAATGTATCGCACAAATGTGGCCATGACGGGCATACAACCATTCTTTGCGGTGTTGCAAAAAAGCTATCTAAAAACAAACCGAAGAAAGGAAAAGTGATCTTGTTATTCCAACCAGCAGAAGAAATCGGTATGGGTGCAAATGCCATTATCAACGATGAAAAATTCAAACCATATCCTCCCGGCTATGCTTTTGCCTTACACAATCTGCCAGGCTATAAAAGAGGGACTGTTGTGGTGAAAAATAACACCTTCACCTGCGCTGTCAATAGCATCATTATTATACTAAGAGGAAAAACATCGCACGCTGCAGAACCTGAACATGGCACCAATCCGGCTTTAGCCATTTCAGAGATCGTCCAAGCATTTGAAAATAAAAATCGACCGGACATGAGCCGTGATGATTTTTCGGTGCTTACTCCAGTACATATAAATTTAGGTACGAAAGATTACGGCATCTCAGCCGGCTATGGCGAAATACATTATACATTTCGCAGAAACAAAAATGACTTAATGCAAGACTTGGAAAATGAATTAGTCAACATTGTCAATACAGTCGCCGCCAAATATCACCTAAAAGCAGACATTGACTGGACACAAAAGTATAAAGCAAATGAGAACAACAAAGAAGCTGTAAACGTTATCAGGCAAGCCATTCAGGAAACTGATTTATCCTTAATAGAAAAACAAACACCCTTCAAATGGGGCGAAGATTTTGGATTGTTTACAGAACGATTCAAAGGTGCAATGTTTGGTTTAGGAAGTGGAGAAAATATACCGGCGTTACACAATCCTGATTATGATTTTCCAGATGAGATCATCGAAGATGGAGTAAGTATTTTTTATCAAATCAGTAAAGTCTTTACCGATGCATGATAACTCTATCATAGAAATAGACCACAGAACGTTTGCAAATAACTGGCATTTTCTAAAAAAACATTTTGGTAATGATGTGTTGATTTCTTCTGTTGTAAAAGGCAATGCATATGGCCATGGCATAGCACAGTTTACGACAATGGCTATCAAAGCCGGCGTAAAACATTTTTCAGTTTTTGATTGTAATGAAGCGCGACAAGTGAAAGCAAGTATTGGCAACAAGGCTAATGTGATGATCATGGGTTGGATCAATAACAGCTCTTTGGAATGGGCGATAGAAAATAATGTTTCTGTGTATGTATTTGAAAAAAAACGGTTGGAAGCATTGATAAAAGCAGCGAAAAAATTGAAGAAGAAGGCGATCATTCACATTGAGATTGAAACAGGCATGAATAGAACAGGTTTTCAATCATCAGAATTTGTATCGTTGTTTCAATATTTAAAAAAAGAAAAAGAACATTATGCTTTTAAAGGTTTGTGTACGCATTATGCAGGTGCAGAAAGCATTGCCAATTATTATCGAGTAAAAAACCAGATCGAGCAATACAATATTTTATATCAACGATTTTGTGAAGAAGGATTGAAACCTGAAATGCGCCACACCGCTTGCAGTGCAGCAGCTATGATGTACCCCGAAACCTGTATGGATATGGTACGCATCGGCATTATGCAATATGGTTTGTGGAGTAGTCCTGAAGTGTATGTGAATTATCTGACAGAGAAAAAGAAACGGACTGATCCTTTAAAAAGAGTGATAAGCTGGAAGAGCCATGTGATGAGTATAAGAAGCATCAAGACGGGACAATTCATTGGTTATGGTAATAGCTTCATGGCTTCTGAAAACATGAAAATTGCAGTAGTTCCGATTGGTTATGCGCATGGTTACAGTCGCACACTCAGCAATCAAGGTCGTGTAATTATCAATGGAAATCGCTGCTCTGTAATTGGTACGATCAACATGAACATGATAATAGCTGATGTATCAGAAGTAAAAAACATTCACATTGGTGATGAAGTTGTGTTAATAGGGAAACAAGAAAATGTTGCTATCAGCGTAGCTTCATTCAGCGATTACAGCAATCAATTAAATTATGAACTACTAACAAGACTTAGTCAAGATATACCTAGAAAAATAGTTTAGTTATGGCATTTATAACATTAAATAGAAAAAAACTTCGTAGCAATTATGAATTCTTGGACACATTGCTTCGATCAAGAAATATAGAATGGGGTGTGGTATCTAAAATGCTTTGCGGCAATGAAATTTATCTTAAAGAAATCATCGCATTAGGCACAATGGAGATACACGACTCGCGCATCAGCAATCTTCAAAAAATAAAACAACTAAAACCTGAAGTACAAACTGTTTACATCAAACCTCCTGCCAGGCGCAGTATTTCAAGGATCATACAGTTTGCAGATGTAAGTTTTAATACCGAATTAAAAACAATTGAATGGCTTTCTGAAGAAGCAGTAAAGCAAAACAAAACGCACAAGATCATCATCATGATAGAAATGGGAGATTTGCGCGAAGGTGTGTTAGGAGAGAAATTATTAGAGTTTTACAACAAAGCATTTAGCTTACCTAATATTAGCATTTCTGGTATTGGCACCAATCTCAATTGCCTAAGCGGTGTAATGCCTAATCAAGATAAACTCATTCAACTAAGTCTATACAAACAACTCATTGAGGCTAAATTCAATCGTACAATCCCTTTTGTTTCAGGTGGTACAAGTGTGGCAGTTCCATTGATACTAAAGAATGCAAGACCAATGGCTGTCAACCATTTCAGAATTGGTGAAGCCTTATATTTCGGGAAAGATTTATTTACAGGAAAGACGATGAAGGGAATGCACAATGATGTATTCAAGTTGTATGCTGAGATCATTGAAGTAACACAAAAACCGGACACACCAATTGGAGAACTCGGTGCAAATGTTGCAGGCAAAACTTTTTCTATTGATGCACATGATGACTTGAGTGGCACTTCTCTTAGAGCAATTTTAGACATCGGCTTATTAGATATGCAACCACAATATTTGATCTTAGACGACTCTACCATCAAGATTATTGATGCTAGTTCTGATATGTTGGTTCTCGATATTTCTCATGCAAAAAAGAAGTATAGAGTAGGCGATTTGATTTCATTTAAACTTAATTACATGGGAGCTTTATACCTTCTCAACTCTAACTATATCGACAAAAAAATTGAAGAGGAACTTCGAAAAGAAGAACTAGAACATACAACAAAAGCTTGGTCATAAATCAATCTTAAAAAAACAAGAACTATTATGTTAGAAAAAATGTACACCGGCACGAACGAATGGATCAGTAGTTTAATCCCATGGTTGATTAGCAGCGGATTTCGCATCGTCATCATTGCGGTTGCTTCGCTCATTTTCTTTTTTATTGCAAAGCGAATAATCGTTAAGGTAGTAAAGATGCTTGTTGTTCCTGATCTGGAAGAGCAAGATAAAAGAGGTGAGGAGCAGCGCGAAAAAACACTTATTCAAATATTTACACTCTCCTTAAAAATTGTATTGGCAGTCATTTCTATATTAATGATAGCATCCGAGTTTGGAATGGAGATTGGACCAATACTTGCCAGTGCAGGTGTCGTTGGTTTGGCATTGGGTTTTGGTGGGCAATATTTAATAAGAGATTTAATATCAGGCTTGTTTATCATCATCGAAAACCAATACCGAATGGGTGATTTTATTGAAACAGCAGACAAGTCAGGACAGGTAGAACGTATCTCACTTCGCATGACGACGCTAAGAGATTTAGATGGTGATCTACATTACATTCCTCATGGTGAGATCAAAACAGTTACTAATCTTTCAAAAAAATTCTCTCGCATCAATCTCAATATCGGCGTAGGTTATGGCTCGGATATTAACAAGGTAATTTCTATTGTAAACAAAGTAGGTAAGGAATTAACAGACGATAAAGAATGGAGTACATCAATCTTATCTGCTCCTAAATTTTTGCGTGTAGATGATCTCGGCGACTCGGCTGTAGTAATCAAAGTCATCGGTGATACAAAGCCTTCTCAACAATGGGCTGTAGCCGGAGAGATGCGTAAACGCTTGTACGAAGCATTCAATGAAAGCGATATCGAAATTCCTTTCCCGCAAAGAACCGTACATGTAGTAAACAGTAAAGAGTTAATTGCTTCAGAGAACAGTAACTAAAGAAAATTGCAGATTAACTTTTTTGCTTGACAAATCGAAAAAATTTGTCCATATCATTTTCGTTTTCTATTTTTGATATCATTTTAATATCAAAATAAACCAACCATGGAGAAAGTTACAAAACCCGTAAACGGCTATTTAGCGTTGTTCATTTCTATTTTAGCTGTGGCTATTTCCATCTTCTGTTTCACGCAGGTGGCAGATAATAAGATGTTGCTTTGGATCGCTATTCCTAGTGCTTTGGTCACCTTCATTATTTGGAAAGGCATCATGATAATCCAACCTAATCATGCGCGTGTACTCAACCTCTTCGGTAAATATGTTGGAAGCGTAAAAGAGAATGGCTTGTATTTCGTCAATCCGTTTTATACTTCACAGAACTTATCGCTACGCGCTCAAAACCTTGCTACACCTACTCTTAAGGTAAATGACAAAATGGGTAATCCGATTGAGATTGGTGCAGTGATCGTTTGGCAAGTACAAAACACGTACAAAGCTGCTTATGATGTTGCTGATTATTTAGGCTATGTGCGTACACAAAGTGAAGCGGCTGTTAGAAACCTTGCTTCGAGTTTTGCTTATGATAATATAGAAGATGAAACTGCAAACATTACCCTTCGTGAAGGTGGGCAAAAAGTAAATGAATTATTAGAAAAAGAATTGCTCGATCGACTTTCTACAGCAGGTATTGTGATACTGGAAGCGCGTATCTCTCATCTAGCATATGCACAAGAAATCGCAGGTGCTATGTTGCAACGTCAACAAGCGACAGCTATCGTTGCAGCACGTTATAAGATAGTAGAAGGTGCTGTAGGCATGGTAGAAATGGCGTTGGAAGAGTTGAACAAGAAACAAATTGTAGAACTGGATGAGGAAAAGAAAGCTGCTATGGTCAGCAATCTGATGGTAGTGCTTTGCGGTGAAAAAGGCACGCAACCTGTATTGAACACCGGTTCTTTATACCAATAAACCTTTGTGTTTTGGCAGATAAAAAATCATTTGTACTGAGAATAGACGAAGATACCTACAAGACGTTGGAGAAGTGGGCGGGCGACGAATTCCGCAGCGTGAACGGTCAACTGGAATGGATCATAGACAAAGCACTTACTGATAGCGGACGAAAAAAGAAAGCAGACACAAAGAATATAAAAGGTACCGGTAAAGAGTAATTTTTTCGAGAACGTTTTACTAATACTTAATAACTAAGTTCTTTCACTGTTCCTTACAATGACGCTAGAAAATAAAACAACTACCCAAACACTTTCCCAGCCATCATCATCGATTTATCAAATGCTTCGTCATTGATGTTCAAAGATAGGTTCTGTTTTTTGCACCAAGACAATACATTCTCTGTGGCGATGTTTCCCACAAGGTCATCTTTTGCCATTGGACAGCCGCCAATCCCGTTGATAGCACTGTCATAGCGAACACAACCTGCATAATAAGCCGCTTGCATTTTTTCCTGCCAGGTAGTAACTGTAGAATGAAAATGCGCACCAATATTCAAGTCCTTAAACTCGCTAAGCAAGTTTTCAAAAATGTAATGAATGCTATCCGGTGTTGCTACGCCCACAGTGTCTGACATTGCAAAGGTGTTGATACCCAGTTGTGACAGTTTATTTACCCAATTGATCGCTACTTCCGCATTGTACGGATCGCCATACGGATTGCCAAAACCCATAGATATATAGATCACCAACTCTTTATTGTTTTTTGTGCAAAGCGTTTGTATCTCCTCTACCTGCTCCAAAGATTGCTCAATGGTTTTGTTGGTATTGCGTAGTTGAAACGTTTCAGAAATAGAAAATGGAAAACCTAAATAGCTGATCTCGTCATAAACCACTCCTTCTTCTGCGCCTCGCGTATTAGCGATGATAGCAAGCAGTTTTGTTTTTGTATCACTCAAATCCAGTTTTGCTAAAACATCTTTGGTATCTGCGAGTTGAGGAATTGCTTTCGGAGAAACAAACGAACCAAAATCCAACACATCAAAACCACATTGCAGCAATTGGTTGAGGTACTCAATCTTCGTTTCTGTAGGAATAAAATGTTTCCAGCCTTGCATCGCATCGCGTGGGCATTCTATTAATTCTATCTTTTTGCTCATGATAAAATTTGAGGATGTAAATGTATAAAAGATGATAGGGAAGTTTATAATAAGGCGATAACGAGTAGTTATGTAGATGCTTTCTCCTTGCGGACTTTTACGTCAGTACCACATTCATAACAATGGTACTGTGTTGTAAAATAAGGCAACGGGAATCCAAACAATAATACAGAAATTCCGAACAATATCCCTGATGGCTTTTTCACTAATGAAATATCTGTGTCACCGCAAGAAGGACAAACATTTATTTCGCCTAAAGGATTAGATATAATTATTGTTTCTCCTTTTTCATTTGCATTTTCTCCGTATCCATATTCATCTAATATTTTCCTTGCTATCGTTTCTTCTTCTTTGTGAACTTGCAATTTCACACCACCTAATGCATTTGAATAAAACGGAT
>CBFGYQ010000032.1:0-12270 GCA_965652995.1 uncultured bacterium | reverse complement strand
AGAAAGCAACTTTCTAACAAACACTCCATGCAGTTAGTTCATAAATGGCGGACAGAAGAAGCTGCTATTCTTGTGGGCTACAATACTGCATTGAATGACAACCCAGAACTCACGGCTAGAAATTATAAAGGCAAACAACCATTACGTCTCGTGTTAGATAGAAAATTAGCACTACCTAACACACATAATATATTCAATGCACAAGCTCCTACATGGGTCATAAATATGATAAAAGACGAAGTGTATAAAAACCTGTCTTATATAAAGATATACTTTGGTGAATCTCTATTAAAGAATTTGCTTGAAAAATTGCACAGGTTCAATATTCAATCACTGATTGTAGAAGGAGGTGCAGCAACACTAGAAAGCTTTATCAGTCAAGGTTTGTGGGATGAAGCAAGAGTATTTAGTACAGATGTGATACTTCAAAATGGAATACCGGTACCAAGACTTAGGAATGCTGATAATGTGTTTACTACTTCATTGGAATTGGATCAATTAGATGTTTATACAAACAAAGAAAACGCCTACACTTTTGTAACCGGATTGGAACTATAACTGATAGATGCTCTACTTACTTCTCACAATTCTATTAAATGTTATAGTCTTTGCCTTATTCAAGCTGTTTCCAAAATTTGGTATTGATAATCTGCAAGCTATTGTAGTTAATTATGCGACCTGTGTTGTAACAGGTTGCGTCTTTTTAGGACAAGTGCCATTCACTATTTCGAATACATCACAACCGTGGTTTTATTGGGCATTGCTGATGGGGACAATGTTTATATCCATTTTTAATTTGATTGCGTACAGCATCAAAAAAACTGGGCTTACCGTATCGACAGTCGCCAATAAAATTTCATTGGTTATTCCTGTATTATTTTCTTTTTGGTTGTACAATGAAGATGCTACTTTCGGAAAGATTGCCGGCGTAATAATCGCATTTCCCGCAGTGTATTTTACTACCAAAACAAAGGAGAGAATTGAGGACAAAAACTACTGGTTACCTTTTCTATTATTCATTAGCAGCGGTCTTTTAGATACATTAGTAAAGTATGTAGAGCATCATTTTTTAGAGGACAGTGGAGTTCAGTCAATTTATCTCATCAATATGTTTGCTGCAGCAGCTTTGCTAGGAGCTTTTATATTGTGTTGGCTCAAAATGACAGGAAAAATTGTTTGGAGCTATAAGAGTCTGATTGCAGGCATTGTTCTTGGAGTTCCGAATTATTTCTCCATTTACTTTTTTGTCAAACTACTTAATAGTGATTTTCTTCAAAGTTCAGCAGCTATCCCAGTAAATAATATTGCAATTGTTTTAGTATCAACTATCGTAGCTATTTTCTTTTTTAGGGAGAAAATTACTTGGCTTAGAATTGTTGGGTTGATATTATCTGTTATTTCTATTTTATTAATTATCTACGCAGATGTCAAAAACTGAAGTGTTCACCTATAAGACGATTGAAGCGGAAGGAACTGCCGAGTTCAAAGACAGAGGAAGTAAGTTCTTAGCATTTGTTTTTCCTGTGAAGCACGAAGAAGATGTAAAACAAAAACTCAAACAAGTCAAAGCATTGCATCCTAAAGCCGTACATCATTGTTATGCTTATCGTTTGGGTGTAGATGGCAATCGCTATAGAGCTAACGATGATGGCGAACCGTCCGGAAGTGCAGGTAAACCCATACTTGGACAAATAGATAGTGCGGGTGTTACCAATGTTTTGGCAATTGTTACAAGATATTTTGGAGGCACTTTATTAGGTGTACCCGGTCTTATCAATGCTTACAAAACAGCTACTATAGAAGCATTAAAAACTGTAGATAAAATAGAAAGATGGATTGAAAAGGAAATACAAATTGAATTTGATTATCCTGTAATGGGAGAAGTGCTTTATCAACTCAAACAAGCACAAGCAACGATGTATTCACAAGACTTGCAGCTTTTTTGCATAGTTGTAGCCGGCATACCAACTAAATATTTTGAAGATTCTCTGCAAAGACTTTCTGAAATTAGTAGTGTAAAAATTCATCTTGATAAGAATAATTAATTGTCAGCAACAAAACATAAGGAACTTATCAAAGACGAAGCTTTTCGTTTAGGTTTTCATTCCATTGGAGTTGCAAAAGCATCGTTTTTAGAAGATGATGCAAAAAGGTTGGAAACGTGGTTGAATAATGGTTTTCATGGGAAGATGCAGTATATGGAAAATCATTTTGACCTCAGAACCGATCCTAGAAAATTAGTGCCGGAAGCAAAATCTGTGATTACGTTATTGCTAAATTATTTCCCTTCTGAACAACAAAAAATTGATGTTCCCAAAATAGCTAAATATGCTTGGGGAACAGATTATCATTATGTAATAAGAGCAAAACTCAACCAGCTTTTAGACTATATCAGACAAAATATCGGCGAAGTAAATGGTCGCGGATTTGTGGACAGCGCACCGGTTTTGGAACGAAGTTGGGCAATTCGAAGTGGCTTAGGTTGGATCGGTAAAAACGCCAACTTACTTACCAAACAATCAGGTT
The DNA here is from genome assembly GCA_965652995.1 of uncultured bacterium. Classification (GTDB taxonomy): domain Bacteria; phylum Bacteroidota; class Bacteroidia; order Chitinophagales; family Chitinophagaceae; genus JAFIGV01. The sequence continues at coordinate 9,744 of CBFGYQ010000032.1, read as the reverse complement.
CTTTTTTCTTTATCGCAACACTTATCACTGATTTAGAATTGCCCGCAGATGCTCCTTTTGCAACAGACCATTGTGGTACTTGCACTCGTTGTATAGATGCCTGCCCTACACAAGCTATTATTACCCCCACAGTCGTTGACGGTAGTAAATGTATTTCCTACCTTACTATTGAATTGAAAGATGCAATGATTCCCCATGAGTTTCACAATAAGATGGAAGGCTGGGCTTTCGGTTGTGATGTGTGTCAGGATGTTTGTCCATGGAATCGTTTTTCAAAACCCAATAATGAACTCAACTTCAAACCTATTCCTGAAATTCTAAACCTGTCTACAAAAGAATGGGAAGAGATGAGTGAAGAAGCATTCAGAAAAACATTTAAAAACTCACCGCTTAAAAGAGCTAAGTGGCAGGGAGTGCAGAGAAATATTAAGGCGATATAACAAGTGTAATATTTATCCCAACATTTTCAACGCCTTCTCCATATCTATCCCTTTTTTCAAAACAGGTGCAAACAAATCTCCTTTCTTATTCAATCTCGCTAATGTGTTTTTGATATTGAAATCTTTAGGGTCAAGACCGTGCTTCACTTCTTTCCAATCAAGTGGAGTAGAGACGGGTGCGTTGGGTTTTGGACGCAAGCTATAGACGCTGGAAAGTGTTGCCCCTTGCTTGTTTTGCAGATAATCAATATAGATATGGTTTTTCTTTCGCTTGCTTAGGGAACGCTCCATTGTTGTTGTGTCCGGCAACTGTTCTAATACATGATGGGCGATTAGTTCTGCAAAACTTCTTGCATGTTCATAATCATATTTTGCTTGTAAAGGCACATAAACATGAAGTCCTGTAGAACCAGATGTTTTACAATAACTTTTTACTTTGATGCGATCGAAGATTTCCTTAATAACCAATGCGCAATCTACTACTTCATCAAAGGTATTTTTAGCAGAAGGGTCGAGATCCATCACAAGGTAATCGGGTTTGTCAGGTGTTGTGGTTTTTGAGTTCCATGGATTGAGTTCTATGCATCCAAGGTTAGCAATGTAGAGCAGCGAAGGTTTGTTGTTGCAAACAATATAGTCCACTGTTTTCTTCGCACTGTCAGACCATACCGGATAAGTATCTACAAAATCAGGAGCATTCTCGCCCGCATCTTTATGGTAAAAACTTGGTGCATCAATTCCATTAGGAAATCGGTTGAGTGATTGTGGACGATCCTTGAGATAAGGGATAATGTATTTGTAAACAGCGTTGTAATAATTGATCATCTCACCTTTTGTAATACCTTCTTTTTTCCAGTAGAGTTTGTCGGGGTTGGTGATTTTTACCTCACCTCGTCCCTCTGCACGCTTGGAGGGGGTGACTTCGTGAGTGTTCTTCGCGGTTTTTGAATTTGGAATTTGTTTTTTGGAATTTCCCATAATTACTTCCTTTTCATTTTTATCAATTCGCAACCCCGCAAATACAGGATGGCGGCGTATTCCGGCTTTAGTCACTTGAGAAAATTTTACATTAGCAACAAGTTTAGGTTTCAGCCAAGTGACAGGGGCATTCACCTTTACTTCTTCTTTAAATGGATTTTTGTCGGTTACCAAAGGCTGCATTTTCTCGTATAGCTCTTTTAAAAGATCGTCTGAAAACCCGGTTCCTGTATGTCCGATATACTTCAATTCCTCTCCTTCATACATGCCCAAAACTAATGCTCCAAAATATTTTCTTCCACCTCGAGGAGCCGTATAGCCAGCGATAATTGATTCTTCAGAAAAGATGTTTTTGATCTTCAACCAATCACCAGTTCTTTTTCCTTCGCTATAAAAACTAGTAGCTCGTTTGGCAATAATTCCTTCCAAATTTTTCTCTTTTGCTACTTCAAAAAATGCAATTCCATTTTCGGTTACATGGTCAGAATATTTAATGATATTGCTTTTAGGAAGAATGTTTTTAAGGATTTTCTTTCGTTCTAATAAAGTTTTATCGGTTAGCTTTTTACCATCTAAAGAAAGAATGTCAAACACGTGATAGACCAAAGCTGCTCGCTCTGTTGCATGAAATTGTAACGCTTGAAAATCTGGAATACCTTTATCATTTATCGCTACAATTTCTCCGTCAAGCACAGCCTTGAATTTTATTTTACTCAACGCGTCGTACACTACATCATACTCCTCTGCGAAAGAAAGTCCATTGCGTGAATACAGTTTTGTGTGCATTCCATCCACTTCAGCAACAGCTCTATACCCATCCCATTTTATTTCAAAGATCCAGTCTTTATTATCAAATGGTTTCTCGGAAACCTTTGCCAGCATGGGTTTTATGAAGTGAATAAGTTTTTTAGGTTGAGTGGCAAAACGCAGACGATGTGCTTTTGTAACTACTTCTTCATGAGCTTTTTTTTTACTGCTTTCTTAGCGGATATTGTTTTCTTAGAAGCTGCTTTTTTAGAGACCGATTTTTTTGCAAGTCGTTTTTCGGTGTAGGCTAATGAACTTTTTTTCGCAAAATCCTCACTGTTGTAATCTTCATCTGTTGCATATTTATCACGATGTTTAATGAGCAACCATGTTTTCTCATCTTGCTTCATATTTACCAAAGCAAATTCACCTTTTAGTTTTCTCCCTTTTAATTGAAACTTAATGCTACCACCTTCTAGGTCTCTTGTAAACTGTGTGTAAGAAATGGTTTTGCCATCTTTATCAACCGGTTCATAAGTGCCATGATCCCAGACATCTACATGTCCCGCACCATAGTTTCCTTCAGGAATATTTCCTTCAAAAGTTGCATAAGAAACAGGGTGATCTTCCACCATCATAGCCAATCGTTTATCAGCAGGATTTAATGAAGGACCTTTTGGCATAGCCCAACTTTTTAATGTACCATTCAATTCCAAACGAAAATCATAATGTAGGTGTGAAGCATGATGTCGTTGCACAACAAAGATCTTGTCTTTTGTTGTCCTCTTCTTTTTTCCTTCAGGCTCAGGAGTTTTAGAAAAATTCCGTTTTTGTTTGTACTTCACTAAACTCATCAGCTTGCTTTTTTAGCTTTCAAACTTTCTTTCAATTGCTCCATCAAATCGCTCTTCGCTGTCTTCGCAATTTTGAATTTCGGTTTCTTCACAGCTTTGCCTTTTGCTTTCTGCTTTACTAGATCCATCAAGGCTTTTGCATAAGTGTCTTTGTATTTTTCGATATTGAATTTCTTTGGGCTTAGTTGTGATATCAATGCTTTTGCCATCTTCAACTCCGCTGTTGTTACATTTGTTTTTTTAGGAAGATTGATCTCGTCAGTTGCTCTTATTTCTTCAGGAAAACGAAGTTTCACCAATACCAACATATTTGCTTCCATAGGTTTCAACATGCAAAAGTTTTCTTTGGTACGCATCACAAAACTTCCCAAGGCTATTTTTTTTGTTTCAATTAATGCTTTATGTAAAAGTGCATAAGGTTTTTCGCCATTCTTTTGTGGTTCGAGGTAATAAGGTGTGTCAATGTACATAGTATCAATCAGGGCTTCATCCACGAATTCATTGATGTTGATGACTTTGCTTTTTTCTGGACTTGCTGCATCAAAATCTTCATCATCCAACTCTACAAAATTGCCATTATAGTTATAGCCTTTTACAATATCGTCCCAAGCGACTTCCTTTCCTGTGCTTTCATTGATGCGTTGATATTTAATACCTGCATGGTTTCGTTTGTCCATGAGATGCAACTCCAAATTGCTGCTTTCGATGGCAGAATAAATTTTGATGGGAATATTTACCAGTCCAAAGCCGATAGCTCCGCTCCATATTGCACGCATAATGAATTGTTTTGTGCAATGGCTTAAAAAGTATGCCGTGAACGAGAAGAAGAGTATAAATTATCTTTTTTTCTTCACCAATGCTGTCATGGGGTTTCTGAGATTGCTGTAGCCCATTAGATCTACTTTTATGCTACCTATGATTATGGGGCTATCAATACGAACAGGAATGTGATTCGCATCGTCTGTGATCCAGACCGTCATTTTATCGCCGTCTTTGAAGATAGTACCGGAGATAAGTAGTGGTTTTATTTTAATGGTATTGAACGTACCGTATTTCGTTTTGATCCTCTCTTTTCCCAAATACTTGATGTAGAGATTATACACTTTGTCATCCAAAAACATTGAGAATGGGATTTTACCACCAACTGGATATTTGCTGTAATCTACATTGCGTGCATAATAAATACTTGAAAGTACATCTTGAATGCATTTAGGTGTATTGAAAACTTTATTCGATGTATAGACACGTTGTGCTTCTTGGTCAAATTTTGCAATGGAATTGAATTTGGTATCACCTTCACTTACATCTCTGTAGAATTTTCTGGGCAGCATAGTTGTTTTATCTATCCAGCTTTCATATTTATCATTCACTTTATAAAACCATTCATAAGATTTCAAAGTTTTTCCATCACCCACAATATGATAGACGCTATGACCCTCAAGAGTGGCATCGGAAACGGTAAAATTAGCAATGCCTGCAGCAGCCCATATCAGTCCCATATTATAAAATACTTTGTAGGTAATTTTTTCTCCCGATTTAAAAGAAGTGTTGGAAAGTCCGCAAAGGTCGTTTTGGGCAAAGGAAGGAACGGAGAACAAAAGCAGCAGCAGAACGGAAGCCGCTTTTCGAAGCAAGAAACTATTTATTTTATTAAACGCATTTTTAACCATAATACACTTCCGATTATTGCTGGTATAATAAGATTTATGAACCACAAAACTAATGTAGCTACTAATATGCCAATTTTATTAATCGTAAAATTTTGAAAAAGTAATAAGCTCAGTTGTCCGCGTATACCCAACTCTGCCAGAGCAATGGAAGGAACGACCGCCATCGCAAAGAAAAATAAACAAGCCAAGCAGAAACCCGTGAGTAGCGGCAATTCCACATGCATCCAGCGAAGTAGCATCAGGTATTGAAAAACATAAATACAAAACCGCAGCATGGAAATTCCCAAGATCGTCAGTTGCTCATTTATTGTGAATCTTTTAAGCAATTGAGAATAGGTTTTGAATTTTTTCAGAAAAGAAATATGTTCAATATATATACTCCATTTTTCGAAATAGAAGAAAATAACCCAAACTAAAATGGCAACAATGATTGCCGCAATCAAGATTAATTTCTGCCAATAACCGGGTAAGACAATGTTGTAATACACCAAGCCAATTATCCCGAAAATGAACAAACATAAAAACTGAGTAAACATCCCCAAAAAAGTAACGCTGATGAGTCTGGGAGTATTAGTTTGTTTTAAGTAAACGATACGTCCGGGGTATTCGCCAATGCGATTAGGTGTGAGGATGGATAAAGCCAAACCTGCCAAAAAACTTCGGGTTGCCACTTTGTAAGTCATGGGTTGAGCAGATGAGGCAAGTAGTTTCCATTTATAAATTTCAAAAGCCAGATTCACTGGCATCAACAGAAATGCAACAACAATATATTCTTTCGCACTGTTTTGAAAGATATTCTTGAAATCAAACGTCGTTATTTGCGATTTTATCTGCACATATATTGCCCATAACAAGATGATGGTAATAACACCACCGATGGCATAATTGACGCGTATTTTGGTAGATTTGTTCAAATAATTGTTTTGCAGAAGGAGCCCAACATAGTTTTAGGTATTGACCCAGGCACATTGGTAATGGGCTATGGGCTTATTTCGGTGCACAAAACTAACATTTCACTTTTGGAAATGGGCGTGTTGCAACTTGCAAAAAAACAAAATCATGCAGAAAGGTTGGAGTTGATATTTCGTAAAATGGAAACTTTAATTAAACTGTATAAGCCACACGCTGTAGCTATCGAAGCTCCTTTCTATGGGAAGAATGTACAAAGTATGCTAAAGCTGGGGCGCGCGCAGGGCGTAGCCATTGCAGCGGCTATGATGCACGGACTGGAAGCTGTTGAATATGCACCACGAAAAGTAAAGCAATCTATTACCGGAAGAGGAAGCGCCACCAAAGAACAAGTGTGGGAGATGATGCAACGCAGCCTCAACTTTAATGAAAGTCCCGCCTTTATGGATGCCACCGATGCATTGGCTGTAGCACTTTGTCATCATTACCAAAGCAAACTTCCTGTACAAAACGACCCTAAAATGCCTACGAGAATTTCACGTGCACGCAAAAGTGCCAGTTGGGAAACTTTTTTAGCGGAGAATCCGGGGCGGGTGAAATGATTCATTTCACCTCCTTCACCTTTACCCTCACATCATGTGGTGCAGGTTCGTCTCCTCCAAAATAGGGTAGCAATTTTACTCCATGAGCTACCGTATCGCTGCAATGCCGCTGTACAGTATCTTTCTTCCCGTTAAGTGTAAACACATATTGCTTCCGTAACATATCGATGCTGCATTCAATTTCTTTGTTCAAATCCACAGTTCCTAATTCTCTGTATTGCCGCACACTATCCACATAGCAATAAGCATGAATGTGCATTTTCCCGTCCATCCAATTCCAACCAAAACGCGCGCTATTGGCGTGGTGTAATGTCTGACAATCGGATAAGCCATACAATTTATTAATGTCTGCTTGGTTATTAGGGTCAACAGTCGCATAGATACAACTGCTATCGAAGATGGCTTTGAATTTGAGACTTGATAATTTGATAACAGGGTAGGAGTTGTTTTCGCAATAATTATTGCCTTTGAGAATGATATAGTTGGTAAAGGTATCTATGGGTAAAGGTGTTGTTGTGTCTACGTGATTCGTTGTGTCTGATGAGTCCGCAGGTTTTACTGGTGTTTGTTGTGTAGATTTCTCAGGTTTATTGCAAGAAAATACAATTAATACAATTACTAAGACAAAAAATACAGTATTTACTTGACGGGTGTTCAAACCAAAATTTTTATGTACTAAAACTAATTCTTATTTTGGCATAATTAATTGGAAATTCTATCAAAAAACTGATATGGATTACAATCATCTAACTAAAAAATAATTAATGGCTGAGAATAAAGCAAAGATATTAGTGGTTGAAGATGACCCAACATTGGGCTTTGTACTTAAAGATAAATTGCAAGATAACGGGTATGATGTAATTCATTGTAGCGATGGTGAAACAGGCTATCAACAATTCATGAAACACAATTTTGATTTAGTGATAATGGACGTAATGCTGCCTAAAAAAGATGGTACCACCATTGCACAGCAAATAAGAAAGAAAAACGAACAGATCCCTATTTTACTATTGACTTCCAAAACCATGGATGATGATAAGATAGCCGGATTTGAGAGCGGTGCAGATGATTATATCACAAAACCATTCAACATGCAGGAGCTGTTGCTACGTTTGAATGTACATTTAAAACGCACCAAAAAAGTAGAAGAAGAAACGGTAGGTGTGGTGAAATTGGGCAACCTCAATTTCAATTTTGGAGAGTTGCTTCTTAGCGATGGAAAAACACAACATCAACTTACGCAGCGTGAGGCAGATCTACTTAAATATTTTTGCCAGAACGCCAACAAGGTTTTAAAACGTGATGATATACTATTGAATGTATGGGGTAAAGAAGATTATTTTTTGGGAAGAAGCATGGATGTATTTATCACTAAAATCCGTAAATATCTAAAAGGTCAACCTGGTGTAAATCTTCAAACTATACATGGCATCGGTTTTAAATTTAATGCCGATCTGCCTGTTGAAGACTAGAAGAGTAACCTAATTAATTTTCAATTTGACGCTTACAAGACAACTGGCATGGAGATACCTGCGTGGAAAACGTGCCGGTAATGCTGTGCCTGTATTATCGCGTATTAGCATGGCTGCGATTGCTGTTGGGGCTTGTGCGATGATCGTTTTGTTTTCCGTATTCAATGGATTTGAGTATCTTATAAAAGACCTTTACAAAGCCTTCTATCCTGATATAAAAATTACTGCGACAAAAGGAAAATTCTTTGAATTAGGCCAAGCAAACATTAAAAAAATAAGTAACGTCAACGGTGTTAAGTTCATTAGCAAAGTGATAGAAGATAATGTGTGGTTGACAGCGAATGATGAAGATATGATTGCGACACTGAAAGGTGTAGATACGGTTTATGGAAACGTGAATGACTATGAGCAATATGTTTTTGAAGGAGATGAGACTGTAGTATCTTTTCCTGTTCCTACAACTATAGCAGGGTTGCATATTGCCAACAAAATGGGGCTTGATCCTAATAACGTTTTTAGTCGCTTGACGATTTATTACCCTAATCCGAATGTAGAAAATCCAAGCCTGAATCCTACAGAAGCGTTGCAATCCATGCAAATGCAAGTGACGGGTGTCTTTCGTGTGCAAGATGAATTTGATAGTCGGTACATGCTTGCTTCATTACCTGCTGCACAATCTCTTTTTTTACAAGATGGTAAATACTCATCATTAGAGCTCTCAATACTTAATGATGCAAAAGCAGATGAAATTAAAAAAGCATTGCAACAGATTCTGGGTGATCGTTACGTTGTGGCTACACGTTTCGAGCAGAATAAGACTTTGTACATGGTGATGAAAACTGAGAAATGGGCGGTGTATGCGATTCTGTTGCTTGTCTTAATCATAGCCTCATTCAATATGGTGGGGGCCCTTACATTGTTAGTTTTAGAAAAGAAAAAAGACATAGCCATTTTGAAAGCGATGGGAGCGACACAATCCTCCATCCGAAAAATATTTATTACCGAAGGGGTTCTTTGGGCGATAATCGGTGGGATAATAGGGCTGATAATAGGGTTAGGGTTATGCTATGGACAACAATATTTTCAATGGATAAAACTGCAAGGAGCTTTTATCATTGAAGCCTATCCCGTAGCTATGCATCTTACAGATGTAATACTCATTTTTATAACTATCGTTATAATTGGATTGCTGGCAGCATTATATCCTGCTATGCGTGCAACAAAAGTTGAAGATCCTAGTTTGAAGGCGAGTTGAAGTTTTACATCGTTTCATAAAATCCATTCTCGCATAATAATGCGAAGTAAAGGAACAATAGATTGGCAGTACAGTAGCACTAAAGTTCAATGAAGCGACCGTCGCTATCATGTAGTGATTCATGGAAACTGGCTTTTTGCCAAGAGAAAACTAGAAATAAGATTTACATCTTCTCCGGCAGCTTAATTCCTAACAACTTCATGCTTTGTCTCAAGATAGAAGCCGTCATAATAATAAGCATCAAGCGCAAATGCTTTTTCTCTTGATTTTCTGCTTGCGAAATGCTGTGTGCATCGTAGAATGAGTTGAATTGCTGTGCGAGCTGAAAAGCATAGTTACAAATCGCTGATGGGTTTAATTCACGCGCAGCCTCTTCAATTATATTCCAATATTGCTCCAACATCACAGCTAGTTTTTTCTCGGCAGGCAAGAAAGGTTGTGTGAGTTGGAAGGTTTGGAAACGAATATTTTTTGGCATCATCTCATAACCTTCTTTTCTAAGAATAGAACAGATGCGCGCATGTGCATATTGAATGAATGTTGCGGTAAATCCATGCAGGTCTATACTTTCCTGCGGATTGAAGATCATTTTCTTTTTTGGGTCAACACGCAGTAAATAAAATTTCAAAGCACCTAGCCCGATCATTTCGTACAACGCATCCAATTCTTCTTGCGAAAAACCTTCAGTCTTACCCGCGGCTTCTGTTTGTGCTTTTGCAAGTGCAGTCATTTCAGCGATCATATCATCGGCATGTACAACTGTGCCTTCACGGCTTTTCATTCTACCGCTTGGGAATTCTACCATGCCATAAGAAAG
>CBFGYQ010000031.1:0-12540 GCA_965652995.1 uncultured bacterium | reverse complement strand
ATGCGGCTGTAGAGCAAATGTCCTACGGCATGTTCCGTACCGCCAATGTACAGATCCACTTCCCGCCAGTAATCGGTTGCATTCCTGGAAGCAAATTCTGTATCATTATTCGGGTCCATATAGCGTAAGAAATACCAGCTGCTGCCTGCATAGCCGGGCATGGTAGAGGTTTCGCGTTTCCCTGCTTCGGTATTCACCCAATCCTCCACATTCGCCAATGGACCTTCTCCTTCTGCACCCGGTTTGTAGTTTTCTACCATCGGCAGTTCTACAGGAAGTTGTCTTTTATCATCTGCTATTTTCAGTTGCGGCTCATCAATAGCGTAAGCAATTCCATCTTGATAAACGATAGGAAACGGTTCGCCCCAATAACGCTGACGGCTAAAACCTGCATCACGCAGCTTGTAATTCATCTTGCCTTTACCCACTCCTTTTTCTTCCAATCTTTTTAAGACTTCTTGTGATGCTTCGGCAGGTTTCATACCACTGATGAAATCACTGTTTTCCAACACCACATTTTTATCCGTTACGGCTGCTTCGCCTGTAAATTTGCCACAGAAAATATTGGTGATAGGAATTTCAAAATGATTGGCAAAAGCAAAATCACGTTCATCACCGCTTGGCACCGCCATGATAGCACCAGTACCATAACCCGCCAGCACATACTCTGAAATCCAAACCGGTATTTGCTTTTCCGTAAAAGGATGAATAGCATAAGCACCTGTAAATGCACCTGTCACTTTCTTGGTTTCCGCCATACGCTCGCGCTCCGAGCGACTTTTCACGTAATCTTTATACTTAGTGATTTGTTCTTTTTGTTCTGCTGTTGTGATGCTGTCCACCAATTCGTGTTCCGGTGCTAAGACCATAAAGTCCACACCAAAAATGGTATCGGGACGTGTTGTGAATACCGAAATTTTGGATGTTGAATTTTGGATGTTGAAATTAATTTCTGCTCCAATGCTTTTCCCAATCCAATTCTTCTGCATTTCCTTCATCGCCTCACTCCATTCCAGCTTATCCAAACTCTCGATCAACCTATCTGCATATTCCGTAATTCTCAAAAACCATTGGCGCATTTTCCTACGTTCAACGGGAAAACCACCTCGCTCCGAAACACCATTTACTACTTCATCATTTGCCAGCACTGTTCCCAATCCTTCACACCACCACACTTCTGCATAACCTTGATACGCCAAACGATACTGCATTAAAATATCACGTTGTTCTTTCTCATTAAAAGCCTTCCATTGCGCAGCATCAAATTTTAAATTCTCATCTTCCTGACAAACAGCACTTACATTTCCTTCTTTCTCGAATAGGGAAATCAACTCTTTTATAGGCTTTGCTTTTTGCTCTTTTCTATCATAATAACTGTGAAATAATTGTAGGAAAATCCACTGCGTCCATTTGTAATAATTTGGGTCGCTAGTGCGCACTTCTCTTTCCCAATCATAGCAAAAACCAATGTTGTCTAACTGCTCTTTATAGCGTGCAATATTCTTTTCTGTTGTTACTGCCGGATGCTGACCTGTTTCCAAAGCATATTGTTCAGCAGGTAAACCGAACGCATCAAAACCCATAGGATGCAAGACGTTAAAGCCTTTCATCTTTTTATAACGAGCATAAATATCTGAAGCGATATAACCCAATGGATGCCCTACATGCAAACCTGCACCACTCGGATAAGGGAACATATCGAGGATATAATATTTTGGCTTCGACGTGTCGTTGGAGGTTTTATAAACTTTATTATCGTTCCAGTATTTCTTCCACTTCTTCTCTATTTCCTGAAAATTGTATTCCATGCTTATATAATTGGGTGGCAAAAATAGTTGATTCGTGATTTTGTTGATTTGTGATTTTGATATTACCTACAAGCTCCGCTAAATACAGCACAAAATTGTATGAATGAGCTTAACAATAGATTCGAGATAATAGTTTACACAAGTATCGTAACCACCGTTCCTTTTCCTGGAGCACTATCCCACTCCACGGTTCCTTTTAGATATTCTATTCTTGACCGAATATTTTTAAGACCGATACCCGAATAGTTGTCAATATTATTTGCATCAAAACCTTTTCCATTATCTTCCAATGTTATACTTATACCATCAGCATCTTTCACTAATGAAATATCTAAACGATTGGCATCTGAATGTTTAATTACATTATTGACACACTCCTGTATCACTCTGTATAAAACCATCTCCACTTTTTCATCTATACGTTCTTCCAGCCCTTCTGTATAAAGCGTGATTTTTATGATATGGCTGTCTATCTTGTTTATAAAAGCATTAATAGCTTTCCCCAAACCAGATTTGAGCAACGCATTCGGCATTAAATTGTGCGAAACTGTCCTTACTTCTTTGCAACTATCATCTATCAATGCAATGGCTTTTTCCATAGCACACTTCTGCACTTCTGATGCATAATCCATATCAGATGCCGCAAGATTTAAATTCAATTTAGCTGCACTCATCATTTGCCCTACGCTATCATGCAAGTCTGCAGCAATGCGTTTACGTTCTATTTCTTCCGCTTCCAATACAGCTTTAGTCGTCAACTCTTGATGCTGCATGAGTTCTTTTTGCAACTTCGCTTCTTGTTGTAGTTTATTTCTTTTATAAGCGGATAGAGTCAGTAGAGTTCCCAAAACCAATGCAATTCCACCTCCTGTCAACAAATAATTCCTTTGTTTTAGTTGTAGTTGTTGTTCACGAATTTTTTGTTCTTTTTTTTCAGTTTCGTATTGAGTTGTTAACTCTGCTATGTTCTTTTCATTATCCATTTGCCGGATAGAATCTCTAAAACTTTTGAATAGTATAGCGTAGCGGTAAGCAGAGTCATACATCTTATTGCGTGCATAGAAATTTGAAAGACTCTCGTAGGCTTCATAGGCTTGTTTGTTATTCCCAATTTTTTGTGCTGTGCTGAGTGCCTTTTTAATGAATAATCCTGCATTTATCAAATCATTTTTACGCTCATAATTTTCGCCGAGATAATTGTAGGTATATGCGAGCTCGTGCATCTCACCCATTCGCTCCCTTATATCAATGGACTGTTTCAAATATTTTTCACCTTTAGCTACATCACCTTTTTTGGAATAAGCCGCACCTATATCATTATACAAAAAAGAAATATCGCTTGAGTCGTTCAATGCAATGCTGATACCCAGTGATTTGTAGTAATACTCTAAGGCTTTGTCATACAACTCCAATTCTCTATTCACTATACCCATATTATTGTAAAGCCTTGATAACGCACTAGAGTCATTCAATTTTTTCGCATAAACAATTCCTTCGTCATAAATCTCTTCTGCAAGTGTCAGATCTCTGTTCGTCACGTAAATGCCACCGATGTTATTTAGTGCTCTATAAATGAGCGTATCGTTATTATTTCCTTTCGCAATCTTAAGTGCATCAAAAGCATAGGACAAAGCCTCACTGTAATTTGCCTTTCTACGATAGTAGCTAGAATACGCTTGTTGCAGCGTAAACAGACATCGCACATTACCAGACTGTTGGCTGTAAGTCTTCGCTGAATCTAACAGAGGTTTCATTTCTTCTAACCTCCCCGCATGTTCATAAATTATGGCTGTACTAACATAAGCTATAGCAATCGTATAAGGGTCTTTCGATTCCAAAGCATGGTTTATCGACTGTCTCAAATAAAAAATCGACTTTGTTACGTCCACTACAGAATAGTTTTGACCGAGTTTGTAGTACAACATCGCTTTCCGTTTGTTGTCGTTACCAGCCTTTGCTAACTCTTTCTTTAGAGAGTCAATCGGGCTCGCGTTTGTTGCGATAATGAGACTCAATAGTAAAAGTAAAATCGAAACTAGCTTCTTCATTACAAGATTTAAAACTCAGCATTTTTAGGCGTCCTTGGAAATGGTATTACGTCACGGATGTTTCCCATGCCGGTTACAAATTGCACCATTCGTTCAAAACCTAAACCGAAACCTGCATGTGGCACACTACCGAAACGACGTGTGTCTAAGTACCAATACATCTCTTCTGTAGGTATATCCATTTCTTTCATTCTTTGTTCCAATTTATCTAAACGTTCTTCACGCTGCGAGCCACCAACCATTTCGCCAATGCCGGGAGCAAGAATATCCATAGCCGCTACTGTTTTGCCATCTTCATTTTGGCGCATATAGAATGCTTTGATTTCTTTGGGATAATCGGTAACAATCACAGGTTTTTTAAAATGTTTTTCTACTAAATAGCGTTCGTGTTCACTTTGCATATCAATACCCCACTTCACCTCATACTGAAATTTCTTTTTCTTATATGCAGGTGATTGTAGAAGAATATCAATGGCTTCAGTGTAAGTGATACGTTCAAATTGACTATTTAAAACAAACTCTAACTTTTCTATCAAACCCATTTCGCTACGTTCATTCTGCGGCTTTTGTTTTTCCTCATCTACCAATCGTTGTGTTAAAAATTCTAAATCTTCACGATTATTATCCAGCGCATATTTGATAATGTATTTTATAAACTCTTCCGCCAAGTCCATATTATCATTCAAATCATTGAACGCTACTTCCGGTTCTATCATCCAAAACTCTGCTAGGTGGCGTGTGGTGTTTGAATTTTCTGCACGGAATGCTGGTCCGAATGTATAAACCTCTCCAAACGCCATGGCTGCCAGTTCTGCTTCCAATTGTCCGCTTACAGTAAGGTTGGTGCTTTTCCCAAAAAAATCTTCTTTGAAATCTATGCTTCTATCTTCCAAGCGTGGCGGATTATCAAACGGCAATGTCGTTACACGAAACATTTCACCGGCACCTTCAGCATCACTTGCTGTTACGATGGGTGTGTGTAAATACACAAATCCTTTTTTATTGAAAAACTCATGAATAGCGAATGCCAACGAATGACGTACACGAAATACAGCCCCAAATGTGTTGGTACGAAAACGCAAATGAGCGATCTCACGCAGGTACTCTAGGCTCGGGCGGTTCTTCAATTGTAATGGATATTTTTCTGCATCACAATCACCTAGTACTTCTATACTTTTTGCTTTCACTTCATATTTCTGTCCTTTGCCTTGCGAAGGTATCAACAGCCCCTCAACGCTCAATGCTGCACCGGTAGTAATGTGTTTTACGACCTCTGCATCTGTATCAAGATCAATAACTATTTGAAGGTTGCTCATACAAGAGCCATCGTTCAAGGCTATAAATTGATTATTTCTAAAACTTCGCACCCAGCCTTTTACCACAACTTCATAATCAGCTTTTTCGCTGCTAAGTATCTCGCTAATCTTTGTTCGTTTCATCAAATGAAAAATATAGTATAAAATATAACACTTTTGGGAGCAACTGCTCTAAAAGAACGCAAAGATATTATTGACTAAAGGATTTTAGAAAGAAAATTAGGATTTAGTAACTGAGCCCAAAAAGCTTGTATCTCACTACATCTAGCGATTGTTGTCGGCTTTTCACGAGGGTACTTTTGAAATCAAACATTAAAAACAATTTGATCATGAAAAAGCAATTACTCTTCGCCCTGCTCCTTTTGACCTTAGCATTGCAAGCCTTTGCTACCAAACACTCCGTAAGTAATAGCGGTGCTAATGTTGCCCAATTCGCTACTATACAGGCTGCTGTTGATGCCGCCGCCGATGGGGACACTCTTTTTATTCATGGAACATCTATTCAATATGCCGGATTCACTTTACTGGACAAAAAATTGTGTTTTATTGGTCCGGGCTGGGCACCCGATAAAAACATTCCGTTACAGGCAGTAATCAATGGTTGCATTTTTAGAAATTCCGTCAATCCCGGTTCGCCATCAGGTAGTGAAATGTATGGGTTGGTTTTTGTTGGCAGCGTGAACCTATCTCAAGCTATTGCATCTGGAGATTTAGGTGTTGGGGGTTTAAATATTATTCGTTGCCAGTTCAATACTTTAGTAAGCCATACGCTTTCAGTTGCTAATAATTTGTACGAGAGTTGTTTATTCTTAAGCACCTTAACTTTCAATAACAATCCTCCACACACCACAACAAATATCTTGTTCCAAAACAATGTGTTTTTTGCGAATCAGTGCTGCACAGGGTCAGGAATTTCAGGATTCAGCAATCCTACCAGCGTGCATTTTAGTCATAATCTTTTCTATAGCGATGGAAACGTACCCGCTTTTTCAACTTGCGCATTCTTAACTTTATCTAACAATATATTCGTAAAAAGAAATCCGGCTTCGGGACTTTCCAACAGCACCTTTACCAACAATATTACTTTCAATTGTGGGGCAACAGGCGATACTGCATGGATAAGAAATGGCAATGTAGATGGTGGAGGGAACATAGCTGCCACAGACCCACAAATGGTGGATCAAACAGCAGTGAACAATGGTACCTTTAGCGGATTGCTGGATTTCACAATTCCTTCCGGTCCTGCTAACAATACCGGTTCTGATGGTAAAGATCTTGGTTTGTTATTCGATGCTACGGGTTCTCTCAACTGGACTAATGCTCGCAACAGCCGCTTCCCAAGAATTACGCAGATGAATGTCGTAAATCCAACCATTGCTCCCGGTGGCAACTTGAATGTAAGTGTACAAGCAAAAGTTAGCAACTAACTGCATCAATTCATCTTCAAAAAACTATATCTCATGAAAAAGATATTGATGATGTGTCTTTGCCTTTTGCTTTCCAAAATGAGTTTTGCACAAGGTTTTGCACAAGCAGAATACTTCATAGATACCGATCCGGGTATTGGAAATGGTGTTGCAGTACCGATGACCATCACCAATGCCGACAGTGTTTTATTCAATGCTTCTATTCCTATTACTTCATTGTCTGATGGATTTCATTTTGTAAGTGTCCGCATGAAAGAAAACAGCGGTAATTGGGGATTGTTTGAAACAAGAGGTTTTTTTATTGCTTCAACCACAACCAACGTTGGCAATATCGTTGCTGCGGAATATTTCATTGATACAGACCCTGGCATAGGAAATGCAACAGCAGCCAGTGTCGGCACTAATGGTGATACAGTGAATTTTCTAGCAGCAATTCCTACAAATTCATTGACTCCAGGCTTTCACCATATAGCTATCAGAACAAAAGACATTCATGGTGTTTGGGGATTATTTGAAGGTAGAGGTTTTTTTATTTCTTCGGTCACAGGCAATGTTGGCAATATCGTAGCTGCGGAGTATTTTATTGATGCAGACCCCGGGATTGGGAATGCAACTGCAACAAGCGTAGGTACTAATGGCGATACCGTGAATTTTGTTGCGAATATCCCTACGACTTCATTAACGGACGGATTTCATCATGTAGCTATTCGAACAAAAGACGTTAATGGTAATTGGGGGTTATTTGAAAGCAGAGGTTTTTTCATCTCATCAGGCACGACGAATGTGAGTAATATTGTTGCAGCGGAATATTTTATTGATATCGATCCCGGTATCGGCAATGCTACAGCAACAAGCATAGGCACTAATGGAGATACTGTAAATTTCATTGCTTCGATACCTACTACTTCTTTGTCAAATGGATTTCACCACATTGCACTACGCACAAAAGATGCCGATGGCAATTGGGGACTGTTTGAAAGCAGAGGCTTTTACATTTCACCTTCCGGCGTTTCCAACAATAACACTATTGTAGCAGCAGAATACTTTATTGATACTGACCCCGGCGTAGGCAATGCAACGTCTTTAGCTATCACTACTCCCGACACTACTATTAATCAAACTTTCGTTTGTGCTACACCAAGCGGACTAACCTCCGGTCAGCATTTTATTTTTATTCGCGTACAAGACAATGAGAACAACTGGAGCCTTTATGAAATGGACACGTTCACTGTTGATTTTACTTTGCCTTTGACAGGACTGTCTTTATCAGCTCGCAAATTGGACAAAGAAATTTTAGCGCAATGGCAAACTCTTACAGAACAGAATACGAGTTATTTCGAACTGGAAAAAAGCAGCAACGGAACTGAATTCGAAAAAATAACAATCGTAAAAGCGCAAGGAAATTCAAAGGAGAAATCCGAGTATTCATTCATAGACAAAGCGCCCAATTCTCCAATCAATTTTTACAGGATCAAGCAAGTAGACCTGGATGGTAAATCTTCCTATTCAAATATTGCTACGGTATTATTCGAAACTTCGACAGCATCAATTAGAATTTATCCAAATCCCGCTACGACTATTGTAAAAATCGATCTTCCGACCGTAGACAACTATGTCATTCAATGCTATAATACGCAAGGACAATTGGTATTATCACAAGCTGCTAATGCACATGTTGCAGAACTAAATATTGGAACGTTTGCATCCGGCACATATCAATTAAGAATTTCAAATGGTGTTTCTATTCAAAACGGAACATTCATCAAAAATTAATTCATGTTCACAAAACTCCTGTAAACCCCTTATCATTTATCAACTATTTAGAAAATTAAAGATTCAACAGGAAACTTGCTAGAAGTTGAATATCACTATTGTTTTAAGTAATATTATGTGTAGTCTAATAGCATAAGAAGCAACTCATGTTCCTGCACTTTAATAAATCATTGTTACTTTTTATTTGTGCATCACTCTTATGCTATAATTCTTCTGCACAATTAGCTTCACAATATAACTATATCATAAATGAAAACACTACGAATTGGAGTTCAGAAAAACTGGAAATCTACGCAAAAGAGGGATTGAATGTTGTAGATAACTACATGAGCAACAGTCATTATGATAGTGCGCAGACTTTGATCGATAAACTAATGACTTCTTACCCTATCAATAAGTCAACGCTAACATCTTATCTACTTACAGTAAGGCAAAGCGAGATTTTATACTACAATCATTTGTTGCAATTTGGTAAAGATGATGTAAGAGCACAGTTGAAGATCGCAAAAGAATTGAATGACAGTTTTCTTCTGTCGGATGCTTACAATTTTTTGGGATTATTTTATTTAGCGATCGATAGTATTGAAGAAGCTAAAAACAGTTTTGAAAATGGAATAAAACACATTAATAACAAACAACTTCCTAAAACTCATCATGAACTTACATCACCGCATCATTTGTTCGGAAATCTAGCCGAAACCTATCAGAAACTCAACGAACATGATAGCGCATTAAAATATGCCGTTCAGTCTAAAATTTATGCGCAACAAATAAACAGAAAACGAGGTGAAGGAATAGCCTACATCACTATTGCAAAGTCGTGGCTGGGGAAAAATGAAATTGACAGTGCAGAGTTGTACTATTATAAATCGCTTGCATTGCACGACACTGTAAACTATGATGTGGTGTTATTGACATACACAGGATTGGGGTTTGCTGCATTGAAAAGAAACAATATTGGAGACCTGAAAGCTTTTGTGAACAAAGGTTTTGAGTTGATGGATAACATCCAGAATATTAATCTGCTGTTTACTAAAGATTTTTTGATCGAAACATCCAAACTATATCATGCTATCAACTACAAAGAAGGCATCTATCTGGTAAACGAAAGAATGGTTCATTTAGATAGCCTTTTACAATTCAGCACACTAAATCAAACCAATCAAATACTACAAACAAGCATAGACAGAGCTAACAAATTACTAAGGATGGAAGTGGCATCCGCCAATTACAAACAAGAGCGATACATGTTTCAATTTTACATCGCACTTGCTGTTATTACTATTCTATTACTCAGCTTCCTTATTTATCGTTTTCGCCACAGAGAAAAAATGAAAATGGAATTACTGAGAAATAATATCAGTAAAGACCTTCACGATGATATTGGTGCGACACTTAGCAGCATTCAGATATTTGGTTCGGTAGCAGAAAAAACAATGGAGAAAGAACCCGGGAAAGCCTTGTCAGCTCTAAAAAGCATTAAAGACAATTCAAAAGATTTGGTAAATAAAATGAGTGATATGATCTGGGCAATTGATAGCAATGTAGATCCTGACAAGACATTCAGCTACCGAATAAAAAATTTCTTCTATGACTTAACAAGTGTAACCGATGTTCAATGTACTTATGATATCGATCCTCAAATTGAAGCATCCCTCACACATCCTGACGTAAAGAAAAACTTACTATTCATCACCAAAGAAGCTATTAACAACGCGATGAAGTACAGCACTGCAACATCTCTTAAAATTTCTTTTGCTAAACACGGGAATAAATTGATCTTAGAAATAAAAGATAATGGAAAAGGCTTTGACATAGAAAAAGTAAAAAAAGGAAATGGATTGAACAACATTATTTCACGGGCAGAACAATTGGGTGGTAAAGCGACCGTCTTGAGCAATGAAGAACAAGGAACCACTATTTCCTGCACTTTTCCACTAACTATTATTAGCGATAAACTTTAATAAAAAACCATAGTAGCTTTCCGATATGATTCGCGTTGTAATATATGATGACCACGAGCAGCGTCGTAATAGTCTGGAACAACTCATAGAGCTTACAGACAATATGCAGTGTATTAATTCCTATCCTGATTGTACAACTGTTGTTGAAGATGCAAAACATGACCAACCGGATGTGGTGTTGATGGATATAGAAATGCCGGGAAGAAACGGGATAGAAGGAGTAGCATTATTGAAGGAAAATTATCCACAAGTTCGTGTTATTATACAGACAGTTTATGATGATAATGACAAAATCTTTGCTGCCTTACAAGCTGGTGCAGAAGGTTATATTTTAAAGAATACAGATGCAGAAAAAACACTCCAGAGCATAGTTGATGTCTTTAATGGTGGAGCTTTCATGACCCCTAGCGTTGCTTTACGTGTTATGAAATTTTTCAACACAGATGATCTAAAACGTGCTGAAACCCTTACACAAAAAGAAAAAGAAGTACTGAAACATCTCACCGAAGGCAATAGCTATAAAATGGTAGCAAGCAAAATGAATATCAGCTATTTTACGGTCAACTCACATGTGAAGAAAATTTATGAAAAACTTCATGTTCATTCTTTGGGAGAAGCGGTTTCGCTAGCGATAAAAAATAAGATCGTGTAATGCTTTTTTCTAGCAGAGCGTTTATCAATTCTATTTTAAAAAAGACGGCATGTTTATTTTGTGTACTATCTTACAACTAGTATTACATAATAAATGCAACCTTATTTCGAAGATATAGAACGATTGGCTCTGGCTGCTTTGCTAGGTGCGATCGTTGGTTTAGAACGTGAACTACAAGGCAAAGAAGCTGGACTGAGAACCATTATGTTAGTTTCTCTTGGAGCGGCTCTATTTACCATTGTTTCCTACAGAATGTCTTATATACTCACCGGTAGATTGGAAGACTATGCACGCATCGCTTCATACATAGTGAGTGGTATCGGTTTTCTTTGTGCCGGTTTGATATTCCGCTCCGGTAGCGGTATTCAGGGCTTAACTACAGCGGCTACTGTATGGGCTGTAACTGCTATTGGTATGGCTACAGGCATCGGGATGTACGCTGTGGCACTTGCTGCAACTGGTATTTGCATCATCATTTTATTACTGATAAATTATCTCGAATTGCAATTAGAAAAAGTAAAACTAAAACGCACTTATCTCATCAAAACGAAAGAAGATATTTCCGAAACAACGTTGCTTCAACACTATTTTACAGAAGAAAAAATGGCTTTGCTCAATACTAAAAGTATGCGTGAAAATGAGCTAAATGAATTTCACATTACAGTTCGAGGGCCCAAAGCAATACATCATAACATCGTGAAAAACCTATTGGACAATAACAATATCACTGAACTTAAGTACTGATAATTTTCATTTTTCGAAAAGAGAAAGACTAGACTAGTAATACACTCCTATTTCGCTAGAATAAATCCTGCTTTACAAACAAGAATACCTAATACAACACTTAGCAAGCTATAAATTAGAGTTGTTGAAAATAATTGCTTCTCCATCAAGGAAATATTCTCAAACGCAAAAGCAGAAAACGTAGTAAATCCTCCACAGAAACCCGTTGCAAGTAAAAGTAATAAGTTCGTATTCATCCATTGATGTTTTTCTACAAGACCGAATAACAAACCAATTAAAAAGCAGCCAATAATATTTACTGAAAATGTAGCTAAAGGAAAACTTGAAGTATATGGTTGTAGTACTTTACCAATACCGTAGCGCATCATACTGCCAACAGCACCGCCGAGACCTACGAATAAAAATGGTTTCATTTCTATTGTTTCGCACAAAGTAAGCAACGAATACAAAGGCACAAAGAGTAATACTTAGTGTTCTTAGAAAGTCTTTGTCTCTTAGTGTGAAACTTATCTATTTCGACTTCCTCTTCACTGCTTTCTCTGCAGCCTTGATAATATTCTCCTTCGTCAAACCGTATTTTTCCAAGAGTTGTGTTGGAGTACCGCTTTCACCAAATGTATCTTGCACAGCTACATATTCATGCGGTACAGGGCATTCGCGAGATGCAACATTAGCAATACTATCACCCAAACCACCGTTTATCTGGTGTTCTTCAGCAGTTACGATACAACCTGTTTTCTTGATAGATTTTATTACTGCTGCTTCGTCCAAAGGTTTGATGGTATGTATATTTATCAACTCAACAGAA
>CBFGYQ010000030.1:0-12582 GCA_965652995.1 uncultured bacterium | reverse complement strand
GGTTTTAAAGGAGCGTGGTTGTTGCAAATATTACATCTTTTGGGAGCAGATGTAAAAGGCTATTCCTTAGCACCCGAAAAAGATAAAGACTTATACAATCAAATTGAAGGCGATAAACTTTGCTATTCTTCTGTGATAGCAGATGTCTGCGATTTGAAAACATTACAAGGAGAAGTGGTACGCTTTGAACCACATTTTGTGTTTCATTTGGCTGCGCAGTCTTTGGTGCGTCGCAGTTATGATATGCCTGTTGAAAGCTTTATGGTGAATGCGATGGGTACTGCAAATGTGTTGGAAGCGATGCGTTCGCTGCCGAACGAATGTGTTGGATTGATGATAACAACAGATAAGGTTTATGAAAATCCTGAGCGAGGAGAAGCATTTAAAGAAGAGGATAAACTCGGTGGTTACGATCCGTATTCTGCCAGCAAAGCCGCTGCTGAAATTGTGATTAGTTCGTATCGTCGTTCTTTTTTTAATGCTGAAAAATATGAACAACATCAAAAATCGATAGCTGCTGTACGTGCAGGAAATGTGATTGGCGGTGGTGATTATTCTGATGACCGTATTATTCCTGATATCGTTCGTGCTATTGAAGGTTTGGAACAGGTAACGCTTCGCAATCCCGATAGTGTAAGACCTTGGCAACATGTGCTGGAGCCATTGAGTGGTTATTTACAATTGGCGGTAAAGATGAGTGAAGACCCGAAACGTTTTTCTACTGCTTACAATTTTGGTCCGGATAAAGATGATGTATTGAGTGTAGAAGCATTGACGAAGATTTTCTTTAATGCTTATGGAAGAGAGGTAAATTATCAAGTACAGCAATCTGATAAAAATCCTCACGAAGCAAACTTACTAATGCTTGACAGCACAAAAGCGCATAATGAAGTTGACTGGAAACCTAAGCTGAATGCGCAACAAGCAATAGAGTGGAGCGCAGAATGGTATGCCGATAAAACCAGAACTGCTAATGAAAAATGTATGGAACAAATTGAAGGATATTTTGGTAGAATTTCACACTAAGGTGACAGCGAAGTCTAAGAGACAAAGACTACTTTGTATCGTTGTATTCTTAATTAGCTTTGTGTGAAATTTTTAATAGCAACACCTTGTTTCAATTTTCTAATACATATCTTCCTCAAGCCCAAATTATCACACTCCCATCATTCGATGATGCACGTGGCAATTTTACCAAGACATTTCATGATACCATCTTAAAAGAAAACGACATTGATTTCACATTGAAAGAAAGTTATTTCTCTATCTCTAAAAAAGATGTGATACGTGGTATGCATTTTCAAATTCCGCCGCATCAGCACAGCAAAATTGTTTTTTGTCCCAAGGGCGCGATTTTGGATGTGATTATTGATTTGCGTAAAAACTCTGCGACTTATGGACGATACTTTGCAACAGAACTATCAAAGCAAAATCATAAAGCCTATTACATCCCCGAAGGATTTGCGCATGGTTTTAAATCTTTAACAGAAGATGCTATCACGTATTATTTAGTTTCTTCCGAGTACAGCAAAGAACACGATACGGGTATTCGTTACGATAGTTTTGGCTTTGATTGGGAAGTAGAAAATCCAATTATTTCTGAACGTGATTTATCATTTGTAGCGTTAAAGGATTTTGAAAGTACTTTTTAGCATTTTATTAGGAGGATTTGCGGTTAATAAGTATGGGTACAAACGAACAACTGGCGATGTTGATTTTTATTTGAATGATACTATTAGTAACCGAACGAATCTTATCAATGCTGTTGAAGAAATGGGTTATGGAAGATTTGAAGAATTACTTAGAGTCCCATTCTTGTAGGCTATTGTGAAATAATGATGGTAATGGGGTCTATGCAGATTTAATGACTGAAATTCGGGGATTAGATAAAAACAAGTTTTTAGAACAATATTCAAATGCCCAGACAGAATTTGTTAATAACATTAAGGTTTGCTTCTTGCATTACAACGATCTAATACAAAACAAAAAAGCTACAGGAAGAAATAAGGACTTACTTGATATTGAAGAATTAGAAAAAATAAACAAGAATAATCATTAATTTCTTATCGCTGTATCTGACAAAGCATGAATAAACAAGACAAGTTGTTTCTTTTCTATTATTGAAAGATGTAAACTATCAGAAGGTAAGGTTTGATTTTCTACTTCTAACCCTCGTCCAATTCCGCCACCTGCATCATAAAAATCAATTACCTCTTCTAACGTTTTGAAAACACCATTGTGCATGTAAGGGGCTGTCAGGGCTGCATTACGAACGCTTGTAGTTTTGAATTGCCGCATTTGATGAGTAATGCCGTATATAGTTCCTTTACCTAGATCGCTGTCTAGTTTTGCATTGACCGCATCGCTTTCAGGTACACCCAATACTTCACTTTCCAATTTTCCATAGAGTGGTGGAACGCTCCCGTTGAACATCGGCATAAAATGACAAGTGCCACATTTTGCTTTGCCCATAAAGAGATTGAAGCCTTTTATTTCATCTGTTTTCATTGCTGTTTCATCTCCACGCATATACTTATCAAATGGACTATTGAGTGCTTTTAATGAACGTACATAAGCAGCTATTGCCATTTTGATATTACTCTCGGTTACTTTTTTATTCTTGAAATTTTTCTGAAAATCTTTACTGTATTCTTGATTGTTTGCAATTCGATTTACTACTTCGGAAAAGTATGAACCCATTTCATCAGGACTGGAGATCACTGCATGAACCTGGTCTTCTAAAAACGGAACACGGCTGTCGTAAAACTGTACAGGTTGCAATCCGGCATTGATAAGTGTTGGTGTGTTGCGTAATAAGGTTTTGTCCGTGAATAAAGATTGGTTCTTAGGAAGTCCATCTGTAAAGGCTTTTGAAGGAATGTGACATGTACCACAGTTGCGATTGTTGTTGATAGAAAGCGAGTTGTCATTGAATAATTTTTCACCTAATTCAATCATTCCTTTCGAAGGAAGAGATGCGTATGCAGGCATGTAAAATTTATCATCCATAGCATCTATATCAAACATCGTTGCGCTATTGGCTTTTATAGCTCTTGGTGGACTGGTAGCAAATGGAATTTGATTTTTGTTTTGATAGTCTGTAATGGCTATACAAAGCGGATTGATTTTTTCTTTGATGAAGTAGGCACGATCAAATTCATCGAATGATCGTGGATGTTGTTCAACATAATTTGCCGCAATTTGAGCTGCTTTTTGTAAATCTTTTGCTTCGGAAAAATATGAAACGATCTCTTCCAATCCTTTCAGCGTACTTATTGCTTCCTGTAAACTGTTCAATGACACCGGACTATCAAAACCTGTAATGCCATGCGTAATCAAACGATATAAATTCAGTTTGATAGCATCTAGAATATTGGTGTTATCTAAGAATAATTCGTCGGAAGAACTCGTCAATCTGTTTACTGCAAAACGAATGCTGTGCAACTGATCTTCGACAAGATGCCTATCAAAATTTTCTTCATCAAACACAGCTTCTTCTATTACCTGAAAACCAGTAGGGTATTTGGGTTCATTAGGTTTGCTTACTTCTGCTTCAAGTAGATTTGCCGCATTTAATTGTTGTGCTGTAGCAGGAAAGTGGTAAGTGACAAAACACTCTATTTTTTTATAAAAATGTCTTGATTTTTTAAAACGCTTTTGTACTTCATCTTGCGAAAGTTTTGGCAATTCTTTTTGCCAATCAACGATTTCTTGTCGTAAACTATCTAGGTTTTCTAAATAATATTCTTTGACTTTATAGGATGTGTCATGTGGTTTGTCAGCACTCGTCAAAGCAATGCAAGCAATAAAGCCAAAAGCTACAAGCCATGCAAACACAATTTTTTTATCCATTCTCATGCTTAAATAATGATCTGTATGTTGCTAAATATTGTTTTTAATTTTGCTACTTCTGTCTTAGAGATTTTATTACCGTTTAATAAAACAGTTTTCAAATTTTTCATACTGTAAACGCTTTCCGGTAAATATTTCAGCTTGTTGTTGCTAAGGATAAGCACTTCAAGGTGTTCAAATTTTGAGATAGATGCAGGTAAAGTTTGTAATTGATTATTGCTGAGGTTTAGCGTTGTAATACGGTTTAGTTTTTTTGATATTTCGGGTAATGAAGTCAAATAATTATCAGACAAATTGATTTCCTTAATGTTTTTTAATGTGAAAAAATCATCCGGCAATTCTTTTAGGTCATTGTAAGAAAGGTCAATGATCTCCAAGTTTTTTAAGTCTGAAATGCTTTCGGGAACAGATAATAAATGATTATGAGAAGCTGCAAATATTTTCAGTGATCTTATTCTTCTAATATCATCTGGTAGGGTAGCAATGTTATTCCATGTTAAGTCAAGTGTTTCCAGCTTCTTTAAATTTCCAATGTCAGGATGCAGTTCTATCAAATTATTTTGGTCAACTTGTAGAAATTTTAAATTGGTTAATTCTCCAATTGCTTTCGGTAATCTTCTTAAATGATTTTCTGTGATTGTTAAGTGTTTTAGTTTCTTTAGCTTGCCAAGCTCTTCAGGTAGATAAGTGAAACTATTACTTTTCAAATCCAGCATTTCCAACTCTGATAATTCACCAACTCTTGTGCTCAATACTTCTTTGTGTCTTACTCTGTAAGAAAAATCTTTCACACAATATTTTTGCTCCAAAGCCTCTGCCAGCGAATAGTACGTCTTACGAACATCGCAATCCTTCTTTTGCGCAAAAAGGCAATTGCCCTTCATAAGAAAGGCAATTGCGATCAGATATTTTAAATACATTTTCACTTACTTCTTGATAACTTTTGCACTGTGTGTTTTGCTATTCACAGTTACGTTAGCGTTATAAATACCTTCTGGGAGATTGTTTAAATCTAAACTCATAACGTTTTTTCCAGCTTGTAATGCTTTGCTCACGATGCGAACCAAACTACCTTTCATATCATATACGTGAACGATAGCTGCTGCGTTTTTATCAGTGTTCAGTTGAATGTTCAACAAGCTTGTCGTTGGGTTTGGATATACTTCAAGATTGGAAACATTTACGGGAGCATTCGCAACACTTGTTGGTGTAGTTGGTTTGATAGCATTAGTTCCCATCACTTCTTTACGAGCTATCACCACACAACTTTCTTTATCAAATTTCACCATAGCACCAGAAGCATCTTTTTGCATGGTAGCATTGCTGCTAGAAGGGTGTTGCATAGAGATGAACATGAAACGATTGTCAGGAGAGAACGTCATACCTGTTGGCTCACAACCAGCCGGCGTCACCATAAATAATTTTACCGCAGGATTAGTTTGTGTGTGACATGGAGGCACCATATAAACGTGATTGCGACCACCATCTTGAATACAATACAAATTGCCTTCATTATCAAAACAAAGATTGTCCATGCCATCTCTCCATTGTTCAGGAACGATGCCATTTATAGTGTTGATGTTATACACTTCAGCAGTATTACCTACAAAAACTTCAAAATCAGCAACACCTGCGGCACCATTATCTGCAAAGCGATAGACACGGCTGCTTGACTTAGAAGTGAAATAAATTTTACAATCGTGAGGTCCGATCTCTACATCTTCTACATTAAAGAAGTTAGTACCACCAACCGCAGCTGCATAGGTTTTTGCATTGTTACAATCTGCCGGAGTGCTGTTAGGAATACCGATCCACTGACCCGTAGTTACATTATCCAAAGGTCCATCAAGTTTCAAAACATATAAAGAACCTTCACTCAAATCTTTTGCACTATCGGCTACATATTTGAAGATAAACCCCGGATTTTCATCATTGCCATAATAGGCAGTTTTCATATCGCTATGCACACATACATTCTCGTGCGACATGCGACCCATCTTCCAAAGTTTTTGTTGCGTACCATTGTAGGTAGCTACAGAAGCGGTTACAGGATCGATCTCTACATGCCAACCTATGTCTTGATAACCATCTCCATTTGCATCAATTGTAGGCAATATTTCTTCAGAAGTAATAGATGTACCCCATGGAGTAATACCACCTGAACAGTTACGACCAGTGCCGGCTACCGGACCAAAATCCACAGGCTTGTTGTTGGTAACATTCCAAACCATGGCAGCCGTATCAAAATGCATGGACAAGATAGAAACACCTGCAGCAGGAAAGCTACCCAACTCATGGTTCAAAGAAATAGTACCGGTATCGCTGCTGCCATTCACACCCACATAACCTGTGAAATCGAACAAGCCTTTGGTAACACCATCTGCTGTGTTGGTATAGTTGTCACCTTCTTGTACCAACATTTGGAAAACGTGCGTAGATGGAATACGCAAACTATCAGGTTGCGCGCTTGGCATCACCGATACAAAGCGAGAAATATGAAACGTATCTAAATGAGCATCACACTCTACAGGTGGTACAAGTGTGTAGTAAGTAAGTTCTAAATCGAAACTAATATCTGAACTGCTACCATTTTCCTGATGCATTTCTACCGCTATGGTATTAGCTCCTACCTGAAGGTTGTGTGTATTTAATATTACCGTGTGATAAGAGTTTTCACCGGACGCGTTAGTGCTTGCCCAAGTATTGTAAAGCGGCGCACCGGAAGGCATATTTTCTCTATGCACCTCAGTTCCGTTTATGTAATCCACCAATCCATCATCTCTTTTGTAGACCAATTGTACTTGTTCGTTAGATGCCGGAAGTGCAGTAAGGTTGAAGCTCGTTCTGAAATACGTTGTTGGATATTTATTAGAACTGCTGAAACCATAACCTACAGTAGTCACTTCATCGCCATCGCCATATCCCAACTCTGCAGCTCCTGAAGCCCAAGATGCATCGTTGAAAGAAGAAGCTTGCCAGGCAGTACCTTGGTCGCTGCCATCGTCCAAATATTTCCAAGTGCCGCCACGAGGAAATACGACATTTGTTTGTGCGTTGCTGTACGCGATACCACTCGCTAACAAAAGGAGGGTGAGAGTAGTTTTCTTTAACATGATTGTGTGCTGATATTTGCCACAAAATTGTCAAACGCATGTTACGGCAACTGTACCATACCGTTATGCAAAGATGATGTTGATGTTACGGAAAGATGAATAGCGGATTTGTGTGATGTGATTTTATTGTCCGAGCTTGTGGTAGCCGATTAGGCGAAAGTGGCGATGGCACCCTTCATCAGAGGATTGCTATTGAGCGTTTTTCATGGAAAATATACTTTCATACTATTTATTGAATATGCCAATTGAGAAGTTTATTCAATCTAATTATAAACTGTTTGTTACCAAACTTAGTTGTCAAACACCGCAAGTTTCGGATTTTATAGGTGGAAAACCGTTCGGACATTTGTGTTATAAAATTGAAAGAAATGGAATCACAAGATCAAATCAATTACAACAGGATAGCAGAAGCCATTGATTACATCAAAACAAATTTCAAATCGCAACCCAGTTTGGATGAAGTGGCGGAAAAGGTGCATGTAAGTCCGGCACATTTTCAACGGATGTTTACTGAATGGGCAGGAACTAGTCCGAAAAAATTCTTACAATTTATCAGCGTAGAACACGCCAAAAAAATCCTAAAAAAAGAACACGCCACTTTGTTTGATACCGCTTATGATACGGGGCTTTCCAGCACAAGCCGTTTACACGATTTGTTTGTAAACATAGAAGGCATGACACCGGCGGAATACAAAAATGGCGGGAAAAGTCTATACATCAATTACAGTTTTGCGGAAAGTCCATTTGGAAACTTGATTGTCGCTTCTACCACGAAAGGCGTTTGTTATATAGCTTTTGAGGAAGATGAAACTAGAGCATTTCAAAAATTGCAATCAAAATTCCCCAATGCTGCTTTTCAAAGAAAATTGGATTTGATGCAACAAAACGCACTCTTCATTTTCCAAAACGATTGGAGCAAATTGAATGAAATCAAACTACACTTAAAAGGAACAGATTTTCAATTGAAAGTTTGGGAAAGTCTTTTAAAAATTCCGATGGGAAGTCTTTTAACATACAGAAGTTTTGCAAAAAAAATTGGCAACCCAAATGCATCTCGTGCAGTGGGTACAGCAATTGGCAACAATCCGGTTGCGTTTCTCATTCCTTGCCATAGAGTTATTCAATCCACGGGTGAATTTGGTGGTTACATGTGGGGCAATACACGAAAGACCGCGATTATTGGATGGGAAGGGGCAAAGGCTAATTCAAATTTTTAAAGAAAATAGTATGCAAACAATCATTAAAAAAATAGAAAATACAGATTGGGAAAAGTTCACTGAAACTATATATCAAAACGGTTATGCCATCATTCCAAATATGTTGAATAATGAACACTGTGAAATGTTGAAAGCGGATTACGACAAATCCGATTTATACCGGAAAACTGTTGTGATGGCACGTCACCGCTTTGGTTTAGGCGAATACAAATATTTCAATTATCCTCTGCCTGAAATTATTCAAACCCTTCGTACTCATATTTATCCGAAATTGGCACCTATTGCAAATGCTTGGTTTGACGCCTTAAAAATCGACATACTATTTCCGCTCAATCACGCAGAATTATTGGAGCAATGCCACCAAAACGGACAACAAAAAGCAACCGTTCTGATTTTAAAATACGGCAAAGGTGGTTTCAATACTTTGCACCAGGATTTATATGGCGATGTGTATTTTCCGATTCAAATGGTGTTTGTTTTGGATAAACCTGAAACCGATTTTACGGGTGGCGAATTTGTATTGACACAACAAATACCAAGGGCACAATCCAAAGCCATTGTTTTAAAACCAAAGAAAGGCGATGTGCTGATTTTCACCACTAATTTCAAACCCGAAAAAGGCTCAAAAGGTTATTACAGAGTAAATATGAAACACGGAGTAAGCGAAGTAAAATCGGGTAACAGACACACTTTGGGCATTATTTTTCACGATGCGGTTAGTTAATTATGATACAACATTCTGAAATATCGGACAGCGATTTACGAAGTAAAATCAAACGACAAGAAATTTATTTTGGCGGAAACAAAAAACTGAAAATTTACGGTTTGCTCAACTGTAAATCAGGCAAACGAATGAAACGTGAAAACAGAGTTTTCTTTTCAACTGAAAACGAAGCTACTGAAAACGGTTTTCGACCTTGTGGACATTGTATGAAAACGGAATATAAAAATTGGAAGAATGGACTTATTTAACCCAACCATAGACAAAAGCAAAAAATTGGTTACCGGAAGACGGAACAGTCAATTATTACGGACAAATTTTAACCAAACAACAAGCCGATTTCTATCTTAAAATCTTATTGGAAACTATCGAATGGCGAAATGACGAAGCGATAATTTTTGGAAAGAAAATCATTACCAAAAGAAAAGTAGCTTGGTATGGCGACAAAGCTTTTGAATATACTTATTCCAACACTTCAAAATATGCTTTGCCATGGACCAACGAATTATTGCAACTAAAACAATTGGCTGAACAAGAGTCAAACGAAACCTATAATTCCTGTTTGCTCAATCTTTATCATGACGGTAGCGAAGGCATGGCTTGGCACAGCGATGGCGAAAAAGATTTAAAGAAAAACGGAGCGATTGGATCTTTAAGCTTTGGTGCAGAAAGAAAATTTGCTTTTAAACATAAGTACTCTCAAGAAAAAGTGGAATTGATTTTACAACACGGTAGTCTTCTGGTAATGAAAGACACTACGCAAACGTATTGGTTGCATCGACTTCCTCCAACTAAAAAAGTGACAATGGAACGTGTGAATCTGACGTTTAGAACAATTGAAGAATAGCTGTGAACTGTAAAGGTAGGCTTGAATATATCTCTTTTTGAGAAAAAATGAAATAGTGCAGCAAAGCACTTACAGATAACGCCTTACTTTTTTACAATAATCATCAAAGTCTTTTTTATATTGCTTCTGTAGAAATTCTTCTTCTTTCAAAACTTGCCTATGAAAGGTGAATATTCCGACAAATATATAGATCAAAAAGATCCAGCTGGGATACATTAGAAATTGTCCTGAAAGCATCGCTGCAAAGGAGACGTAAATAGGATTTCTGCTGAGTGCAAATGCACCCTTGGTAATTAATCCCTGAGCCCTGTTATCTACCAAGCCGATACGAAAACTCTTTTTAAAAGAGATCATCGTCCAAATAAAAAATCCGAGCGCGAACAATGAAAGGAGTATACCTATCCAAAAAACAGAAGGATGATAAAATAATAATTGATTGGGAATAGTAGGCCAGTCAAAAGCATTGGCGGCAATGAGGTAAAAATAAAATGCTGCAAATGGAATGATCAAAAAGTCTTTCTTGTCTTTTTTGCCAAATTCTATCGCTTCAATTCCCTGTTTTTTCAGCAAAAAGCTACGAGTAAGCACAATGATAATGAACAATGCTATCAAAAATATTCCGATGTAGTGTTGCATTTGATCTGATTTAATTGACCATCTATTCATTCCCCATAGCAGCTGCCTTCAACTGTACAGTAGTTTCTTTTCCAAAATAGATTTCCATTCTTCTTTCTATAAAATAGATGACCGGTGTAAGTACAATTGCCATCACAAATTTGTAAGAATAATTGACCAAACAAATAGCCAATACACGCTGGTAACTCCATCCTTGTCCGATCTTGAAAGCTATGAAAAGCACTACAAAACTGTCCACGAACTGAGAGATGAAGGTAGAACCTGTGGCACGCAGCCAAACATGTTTTTCACCGGTGCGTTTTTTTATTTTATGAAATACCCACGCATCTAGTATTTGACTTACAAGAAATGCGCAAAGACTTCCGAAGATGATCCACATCCCTTGTCCGAAGATGCCCGAGAATGCAGCCTGCATATCAGGAATGCCATTTGCTTGTTGACTTCCTGTCCAAAAATCTGTATTGGGTGGCACATGAATAGCAAAATAAAACATGAGAAAAGCATAGCTTATCAATGCCACGGCTATGAATGAGATCCGTCGAACAGCTTTTGGACCGTAATATTCATTTACCACATCTGTAATTACAAACTCTAAAGGCCAAAGCAATACACCACAAGTGAGTGTGTAGGTCAAACCGTCTTCACCTAATAAACTGAATGGGTGTGGTTCCAGTCCTAATAATTTTTCGAGCGAGAATAATTTTCCGCCAATACATTCTGCAATAAGCGCATTAGCTACAAAAAAACACGCAATGAAAACAAAGACTTTGGTAGGTCTGTCGTTGAATATTTTGAGTATCATATCAAACAGGAGTTGTCCGAAAGATAATCAAGATTATTGGCTAGAAGTCATCATTTCTTCATCTTCCAAATAGAGCCATTCTTTGTACGCAGTTTTTCTAGAATCCCTTTCGAAACCAAGTCATCCAATATAGCTTCACTTTCTTTTCTTGCCGTTTCGGTGAGTACAGAAAATTCTTTAGCTGTCAGCGTCTGGTATTTTGAAAAGACTGCTTTCCAGCTTTTGTCATAAGGGTATTTTTCTGCATTGGGAGCAAGGTTTAGCACAGCACCTTCAAATACAGGATAAGGTTTTGTGCCATAAACCATTTGCGATTTTCCTGAAGAATCATAAAAAAATAGGGTAGGGAATCCTCTTACACCTAACGTTCTTCCTTGTTTTAAATCTTCCTGAAAGAGTTCATTTGCTTTGCCTTCGAAATCTGTTTTGAATTGTACAACATCTAAATCCACATTCTTTGCAACTTGTTCCAGATGTTCCCATTTAGTGATATTTTTCTTTTGTAGAAAAACCATTTCTCTCACTTCACGAAGAAATAAAATTGCTTTTTCCTCGTCTTGCAGTTGTGCAGCTTTGAATGCGATAGAGGGTGGATACGAAGATGGTAGCGGATCTTCAAGCCACACATCACCATCAATCGGCATATCATAATGTAGACTTACTTCGTCCCAATGATGTGCCACATCGGATGGTTTGCTGATGCCGCCACTGTTATAACTCCAATCCGGTAATAAACCGCCCATGCGATATTCTATGTCAATACTGTTGCCATATTCCAATTTTAGTTTTCGTAATTGAGGTTCAATACCCCAACAAGAAGAACAAATTGGGTCGGTATAGTAGATGATCTTCACAGGTTTTTGATTTGCAGAAATTTGACTGCTATTTGCTGCATGTGACTGATGATTAGGTACTTCGCAAATTCCCGTTTCCGGGTCGCACAACAATGGATTTTTTTGCTCTTGCATGTTTTTATTGGTTTGAGAATGACAACTGATATTGCCGAATGTCAACGTAGCTATGAGTAAATATTGAATTGATTTCATGAATAGATGACCGCTTATTTTGCTTGTCTTAGCTTTGCAAAGTTCCGTATCAAAACAATGAGGAGCAATAAGTCAGTTTTTTATGACCACTACTAAGCATTCTGAAGAAAAAGAAACCTGTCCCGCACAAGCATTGTTGAAATCGCTGTCCGGTAAATGGAAACCTGAAATATTCAGATTGGCGGTGGATGCTCCTTTGCGGTTCAACAGTTTGCTACGACAGATAGATGGTGTCAACAAACAATCGCTTTCACTGGCGTTGAAAGAGTTGGAAGAAGCAGGTTTGCTGGAAAAAATCGTCGTGAAAGAAAAGCCTTTACACATAGAATATCACCTCACCGAAAATGG
>CBFGYQ010000029.1:0-12631 GCA_965652995.1 uncultured bacterium | reverse complement strand
TTAGCGACCATCATTACAAACGTTCCTATCGAATTTCATGAAGAAGATTTTAGAGTGAAGGAATGGAACAAGCCTGTATTGGAAGAGCTTTTTGCAGAACTGGAATTTAAAACGCTTGGTAAAAGAATTTTAGGAGAACCTATTAGCGGAGCAGTAACGAATGGGGCTTCAACTTCTTCAACACAAACTGTTGTAGCAACCGATCTTTTTGGAAATCCCATTATCACAGGACATACTACAACGACTACCGCAGCAATAACTGAAACACAAGAACCATCAATTCCTACAGCTTTCAACAATATTCATAACACCACGCACGATTATCAACTCATCAAAACTGATGAAGAAATTGATAATCTTATTTCGCTTCTTTCTGAACAAAGTGAAATTGCTTTTGATACCGAAACCACCAACATTGATGCGAACTTGGCAGACATTGTAGGCATGAGTTTCAGTTGGAAAAAAGGAGAAGGGTTTTATGTATACATGCCAGAAGAACGCGAAACGGTGTTGAAAATATTAGAACGTTTCAAGCCTTTGTTTGATAATGAAGAAATGGTTTGGGTGGGACAGAATATTAAATACGACATGACCATTTTGAAATGGTATGGCTATGAATTGAAAGGAAAGATCTACGATACGATGGTAGCGCATTATGTGGCAGAGCCTGATGGCAAACGCAGTATGGATGCGATGAGTATGAAGTATTTGAGTTACGAACCTGTATCCATCGAAACGCTTATTGGCAAAGGAAAGAATCAGAAAAGCATGCGTGATGCAGAGCTGGATGAAGTGAAAGAATATGCCGCGGAAGATGCTGATGTGACGCTGCAATTAAAGAATGCATTGAACCCTGTCATTGATAAAAATGATGTCAGAACTATTTTCGAAAAAGTGGAAACGCCGCTTATTCCTGTATTGCTCGATATGGAGTTTGAAGGTGTTGGGATTGATGTCAATTTTCTAAATGATTACAGTAAAGAATTAGAAAAAGACATTGCAGAAGCTGAACGAAAAGTATATGAGCAAGCCGGACTTCGTTTCAATCTAGGCTCTCCAAAACAGTTGGGGGAAGTGCTTTTCGACCACATGAAATTGGATAGTGCTAAAAAAACCAAAACAGGACAATATGCTACGAGCGAAGATGTTTTGCAAAAGCTGCGGAACAAACATGCGATCATAGATGACATCCTTGTCTATCGCGAGCTCACTAAGTTGAAAAGTACTTATGTGGATGCGCTACCGCAAATGATCAATCCACGAACCGGTCGTGTACACACCAATTTTAATCAGACAATTGCAGTTACAGGAAGGCTTAGTAGTGTGAATCCCAATCTTCAAAACATACCCATCAAAACAGACAGGGGTAAAGAAGTGCGCAAAGCATTTGTGCCTCGAGAAGCAGGCTGGAAGCTTATTTCTGCTGACTATTCGCAAATAGAATTGCGCATCATAGCAGCTATCGCTAATGATGAAAGCATGATAAAAGCCTTTAAGGATAATAAAGACATTCACACAGCAACAGCCGCAAAAGTGTATGGAGTAGAGGAAGCAGATGTTACGCCACAAATGCGTCGAGCTGCAAAGGCTGTGAATTTTGGAATTATCTACGGACAGTCAGCTTTCGGTTTGGCAGAGAGTTTAGGTATTTCAAGAACAGAAGCAAAAGGTATTATTGAAAGTTATTTCAAAGAATACCACTCCGTAAAATCTTACATGGATGATCAAATCAATTTTGCACGTGAAAATGGTTATGTGCAAACGTACATGGGTCGCAAGCGTTGGTTGAGAGACATCACATCATCAAACCCAACTGTGCGTGGCTACGCAGAACGTAACGCCATCAATATGCCGATACAAGGTACGGCGGCTGATATGATTAAACTCGCCATGATAGAAGTGCATCGCGATATCAAGAATGCAGGATTACAAACTAAAATGATCTTGCAAGTGCATGATGAATTGATATTTGATGTGCCTGAAAATGAAATTGACACTGCGAAAAAAATCATCACCGAAGGAATGCAACGAGCTATGCTTTTACCCAATGCGGTACCTGTAATTGCAGAAGCCGGAGCAGGGAATAATTGGTTGGAGGCGCATTAAATTGAAATTCCAAATCGTAAAAATCAAATTCCAAAGAAAGAAGTAGCATTACGGCTTTTCCTTCAACAACGTCTTGATATCACCAATCAATTGTTGCACGGCAGTTTTATCGGTGCCGTCATATTGTCCGCGAATGTGTCCTGTAGCATCTACTAACACAAACTTTTCTGTATGGATAAAATCACTTTGAATATCCACTTCGGCTGTATCGTCAACAGCAGTAACCAGGTAACTATAACGCGCCATGTCATAAAGTTCTTTTTTATCGCCCGTTAAAAAAATCCATTGCTTAGGGTCGGCATTGAAACGAAGACTGTATTCTTTCATCGCACTAACCGTATCTTTCTTAGGGTCAACAGTGTGAGAGAGAATAAGTACACCTTTATTCCCTTTAAATGTTTCGTAAACCGTATTCATATTCTCATTCATCTTTGGGCAAATACCTTTACAAGTGGTAAAGAAATATTCGATGACTCTTATTTTATCCTTTACATCATCGTTTGTTATGGTTTTCCCATCTTGATTAAGAAATGAAAAAGATCGAATCAGATGATCTCCTTCGCCGATGTAGGGAAGTGTTTTGGGAGTTTCTCTACTTACTTTATAATAATAGCCCATGAAAGCAGCAGAAAGCAGAATGAAGAACCCTAAGAGAAAAATAGTGTTGAATTTTTTCTTTTGCATGATGTGAAAATGAGTCGCAAACTTACAACAGTATATGGAGATCGTGACGCGACATCTATATCCAAAACTATTCGTTACCTTGCAAAGTCCTTATCTACAAATAGTTTCATGCAACTAAGAGGTAAAAAAATAATACTTGCAGTTACCGGGAGCATCGCGGCCTACAAAACTCCGGAACTTGTGCGGCAGTTTGTGAAAGCAGGTGCAGATGTGAAAGTGATCATCACGCCATCGGCTATAGATTTTGTGAGTGCTTTGGCATTGCAAACGGTTTCTAAACATCCGGTATATAGTAATGTGAATGATGGTGCGGCTTGGAACAATCATGTAGAGTTGGGTCGCTGGGCAGATGCTATGATTATTGCACCTTGTAGTGCTAATACCTTAGCCAAACTAGCCAATGGATTGTGTGATAATTTGGTTTGTGCAGTATATCTCTCAGCAATTTGTCCTGTATTTATTGCTCCTGCTATGGATGAAGATATGTGGATGCATATTTCTACAAAAAACAATTTGGAGCGTGTAAAAGGTTATGGTAATCACATCATACCGGTTGCGCATGGGGAGCTGGCAAGTGGCTTGATAGGAGAAGGTAGAATGGCTGAACCACAAGATATAGTTGCGCATCTTGTAGATTTCTTTGTTAATAAGGATCGTCCATCTCTGAAAGGAAAGAAAGCATTAGTAACCGCCGGACCTACTTACGAGAGACTCGATCCTGTACGTTTTATTGGTAATTTTTCAACTGGGAAAATGGGGATTGCCTTGGCTGAAACACTTGCTGAAAAAGGTGTTGACGTCACGCTGGTATTAGGCCCAACACATCTTAGTACATCAAATGCAGCTATTAAAACTGTGAAAGTGGAAAGCGCGGATGAAATGTATGAGGCTTGCATCCAAGCATTCCCCCATACGGATATTAGTATTTTGTCTGCCGCTGTTGCTGATTATAGACCAAAGGAGAAAGCAGTTGAGAAAATAAAAAAGAAAGAAGATGCGTTTAATATAGACCTGGTGAAGAACAAGGATATCTTGGCTACATTAGGAAGTATGAAAAAGAACGGTCAGGTAGTAGTGGGTTTTGCTTTGGAAACAACCAATGAAGAAGAAAATGCGTTGAAAAAACTGAAAGCGAAGAATGCAGATATGATCGTATTGAATTCGTTAAAAGATGAAGGTGCTGGTTTTGGACATGATACGAACAAAATAACTTTGCTAACTGCAAATGGAGATAAAAAAGAATTTCCATTACAAACAAAACAAGAAGCGGCAAAAGCTATTATTAATTATATTTTAGAATTGAAATGATAATGAAGAGAATTGTTAGTGTACTATTATTACTAGTTTGTTTTGTCACAAATGCTTCCTCTCAGGAATTGAATGCAAAAGTGAAAGTATTATCTACGGCTATTGCCAATGCTGACAAGCAGATATTTCAAACCATGGAGAAATCCATCACCGATTTTTTGAATACTCGTAAATGGACAACAGATGAATATGGTGTGAATGAAAAAATTGAAATAAATATTCTGCTGAACCTTATGTCTAGAAATGCAGATGATATCTATACTGCTTCTATCACAGTAACTTCTTCCAGACCTGTTTTTAATTCCGGATATACCAGTCCTACTATCAATTATCAAGATAAAGATGTTTCCTTTAAATACTCACAATTTACTCCGATACAGTTTGATGATAACCGTGTAGTGGCTAGTGATGCGATGTCTTCTAACCTTACTGCTATTCTTGCTTTCTATGCCTATATGGTCATTGGTTTAGATTACGACAGCTTTGAACAAGATGCAGGTACAATATACTTTAAAAAAGCACAGAATATTGTGAACAATGCACCTGAACAAGGGAAAGGAATTATAGGGTGGAAAGCCGTTGATGGAACAAAGAATCGTTATTGGTTGATAGATCAAATCTTGAATCCTCGTTTTAAAGAAGTGCGCAATGTTTGGTACACACTTCACAGAAATGGTTTAGATGCTATGTACAGCAAACCCGAAGAAGCTAAAAAAGACATTATAAGTACTATTCCAAAACTTAGTCAGGTGAATAAAGAAAATCCGAGTTCTATCTTGATCCAGTTTTTCTTCAATGCCAAAAGTGATGAGTATGCAAAAGTTGTAGCACAATTACCCAAGGAAGAACGCCCACAATACACATCTATGTTAGGACAAATGGATATTCCCAACCTTGCAAAATATCAGCAACTGAATAAATGATGAGGATGCAAAGGTTGTTGTTTCTTTTTTTAACGGTGATAATTTTCTCTTGTAAAGAATCATCAGCACCGCCTATTTTGAAAGAGAAAATGCAATCAATTTTGCAAGATCTACACATTGCGGAGTCGTACAGTATTATTGTCAATCAAGATAGTTTGCACCAGGGAAATGATAGGAATTATGATTCATTGGCGCATTTCTACAAAACCATTTTTGCGCACCATAATATTGACAGAGAAAAATTTCAGAACAGTCTTTCTTGGTACAAACAACATCCTGAGGAGCTGGATAGTGTATACGCGAGAATGATCGACGGACTGACCGAAATAGAGTCTAAGTTCAATATCAAAAAGCCTTAGCCGCCCAGGATTCGATCCTCGGTTACTATTGTTGAAGCCATTCGGGCTTCACCGAACAACAAACAAAACACTACGGCGAATATTAGCGTAACGCGTCTAGTGCACGCTTTACACGCAATATTCCTTCATTCAAATTTTCCATTGAAGTAGCGAAAGAAATACGAATACATTTGTCATTCCCGAAGGCAGAACCACAAACAGTGCTTACATGTGCTGTGTTCAGTAAATACATAGAAAGATCCTCGTCGTTATTGATAGTTGTTTTCCCATCTGTTTTACCGAAGAAGAAACTCACATCTGGAAAAGCGTAGAATGCTCCTTTCGGGTCGTTGATTTTTATACCATTGATTTCAGATAGTGCATTTATCACAAAATCCTTACGTTTTTGAAATGCTTCAACCATTTGTTTGGTTGGTTCCAGATCAGAATTAAGCGCAGCAACTGCAGCCCTTTGTGCGATAGAGTTTGTACCAGATGTAAATTGTCCTTGCAGTTTTTCGCACGCTTGCACCAGTTCTTTTGGAGCTGCAATGTAACCTAGTCTCCAGCCGGTCATAGCAAATCCTTTTGAAAGCCCATTAACGATAACAGTTCTGTCTTTCAATTCGGTAAACTGTGCTATGCTTTCGTGCTTCCCGCTGTAGTTGATGTACTCATATATCTCATCGCTGAGGATGGTAACGTTCGGATGTTTTTTGAAAACTTCTGCGAGTCCGCCTAGTTCTTCTTTTGTATAAACAGAGCCTGAAGGGTTGCAGGGAGATGAAAAAATAAAGAGTCTTGTATTAGGAGCAATAGCTGCTTCTAGTTTATCGGGTGTCAGTTTAAAATCTGTTTCAATAGAGCAAGGTAAAAATGTTACAGTGCCGTGGGCAAGTTGTACAAGTGCACTATATGTTACCCAATACGGCGTGGGTATCAGCACCTCGTCACCAGGATTTATAGTGCAAAGAATAGCATTTGCCAACGATTGTTTTGCACCTGTAGAAACCATCACTTCATTTATGTTGTATTCCAGATTGTTATCGCGTTTTAACTTGTTACAAATTGCTTCGCGTAATTCAGGAATGCCAACTACAGGGGTATATTTCGTGTAGCCTTTATCCATAGCGTCTACAGCAGCATCGCGTATGTGTTGTGGGGTAATGAAGTCTGGTTCTCCGAGGCTTAGGTCTATTACATTAAAACCTTGTGCTTTTAATTCGCGGCTCATTTTTGCCATTTTCAGCGTCTGCGGCTCAGAAAACCTGTTCAGTCTGTTGGCTATTTGCATGGTAGGAATTTACAATGAAACGCAAATGTAACTTCTTAACTGTAAAAAAGGGAAACAGCAATTTTGATTAGTGATATTCATATATTAAAAACATCATTGGCTTGGCTTGTTGAAGCCCTTTTTCATTTTTAATTTTACCTTATCATGATTCTTTCTTCCATAGTAGCAGCAGCAGAAAACAATGCAATTGGCAAAGACAATCAACTTCCTTGGCATTTACCCAAAGACTTACAATTTTTTAAAAGAACAACGATGAGTAAACCTATACTGATGGGTAGAAAAACATGGGAATCGCTTGGTAAACCTTTGCCAGGAAGGTTGAATGTTGTGGTGAGCAGACAGAAAGATTTGAAACTACCCGAAGGAGTTTTGCAGTGTAAAAGCTTGGAGGAAGGCATTAAAAGAATAGAAGAAGAAAATCAAGAAGAAACATTCATCATCGGTGGCGGAACTATTTTTGAAGAGACGATGGATAAGATAGACCGACTTTACATGACTCGTGTACATACGGTGATAGAAGATGCTACAACCTTTTTCCCTGATATAGATCACACACATTGGAAATTGGTATGGGAAGAAAAACACGAAGCAGATGAGAAACATAACTTCGCTTTCACCTTTCAGCAATACGAAAGAATACAGCTGTGAAAAATCTGCACAGCATTCGAGAGTTTCTGAAGTATAAAAAAAATGCACTCACGAGACATGGTGTGCATTCACCGTTTGTTTATGATTTTATAGAGCAAGTCTTAAACAAGAAAACCAACATGTCTTTTGAAGAACAACTTACACAATATTTTAGTGCGTACAATATTATTTGGGATGAATGGGAATTAAATGAAAAATATTCAAAGAATACGATAGTTGTATTGCGCAATATTCACCAAACTAAAAAGCAAACCAAGAATTGGGATAGTATTATAAATGGTTCTTCTGTACGGTTAAGTATTGACTTGTACGATTACGGATTGTTGTTTTTCAAAGATGAATTTATAGAGAAACAACATTTTATTTTGAAAAGATAAAAGTGGAGCCGGTGGGACTCGAACCTACCGAATGAATGCCTTGAATATCAATGAAATAAGTTAGACGGTATTAATCTTACTCATGGATTACTCACTACTATCTGCGAAAGAACTACGTTGTAAAGATACAACTACAACAGTGCAAATTATAATAAAGTTATCCCCAAAATCCTTTCTCTATAAGGGGTTTAGAGGATTAAAAGTAATTGTACTGCCGATGTTTGGATGAAAGGAAGGCGTGTATGTGATATATCCGAACTCTTCCAGTTGTTGAATTACTTTGTGGTATATAGCTGTTGATCGAATCTTTGCATATAGCATAACTTTTTTCCTTGTAATGGTTATAGGATTTTGATAATTATTTTTCATCCAATATCGAAACAATACGAAGCAAATACTGACATGAGTAGAGGATAGTCGTCCATCATTCTTAACGCTTTGGAAGAAATCAGTTAATACATCATTTGCTATATCACTTTGTACCTGCATGTAGCAACTCCGTTATTTCGGATAATTTGTAATAATAGACTCCCTCAATCTTTGAGGGTTTCAACAATCCCTTTACACGTAGATTCATTAATGTTCCCGATGATATACCTAACAGTTGTCTAACCTCTTTTGATCGTAACCATTGTTTCGTTTCCTGTATACCTCGGTCATTCATAAACGCGGTGAGAGCATGTAATAACTCATGCTTAAAAACTTCTAAATCTTGTTTGGTGACTATTTCTATATTCATAATGTTCGCATTGTTTTCTCTTTATTATATTATATGAGGATAAGGTGCAATCTAAAAAGCAAGTGTGTTCCCATGTATATCCGTGAACGCATTCTCATAATCTCCCATCACTAAATCCAGCGTAGCAAAAAAGTAGTAGCGACTCAACAACGTTGAAAACTTTTGGTTCTGACGTAAACGCTTGATGACTGCCTGCATGGTAGAGGAGTGTAGAAAGACACACAGCACAACAGCATCCACCTGCAAGAACATCTTATCGGATGCAGCACCGCTCTGGATCACTTTGGCTAACGCACTGATAGACTGGATGACCCTTTGGGTAGAATTTGTGGTATCACAAAACATCTCTATCAAATAGAGCTTATCTACTTTCTCATAACTCGTTACCATGATCCCATCAGGGATGATCTTCTGTCCCTCAACGATCAACTCTGTTTGTGCTTTCAAGTTCCTATCCCTACGTTGATTGCCAACCTTATCATAGTAAGTCAGAAACGGGTCAAGCTCTATACCTTCTCTATCCATGTATTGCACGGTACTAATGAAGAAATCAATGAAGCTCTTGCGGTGACTGTAGTCACGTAGAATGCTCACTGATGTTGATAACGGCATCCTCAACATACCGGAAAACTCTTTGGAGCTAACGATAGCAGCCCCATCAGGTAGGAGGTAGTAAATGTTCTCTGCTCTAATTTTTTTGGTTATCTCTACATGATAACTGGCGACTAACTTCCTTTCACGTAACACCGAAAGCTGCTCCCTGATGTAACTCAACGAGTACTGTGTCAATCTTTGCATCTGTATGGCTGAGAGGTAGCCATAGGTCGCAAGATTATCAAGAATGGATGTTTGTATCGTATTCAACAACATAGACTAAAATTTTATTGGTTAAAACGTGGCTTCCAATCGTCATCAAACAGATCATCCGCCGTATTCTTTTTGTTTGGCTTCACCTCATTCGACGAAGTGGTATTTATCTTCTTTACAGGAACATTCTTCTTTACTTCATCTATGTTTTCATTGAGAGGTGTTGGGGGTGCGGGGGAAGTGGAGAGGGGAACATAGTACCCCGAACTGAAAGCCATGTAATTGATTAACTCCTGTTGTTCTTTTTCAGACAACATATACTGCCGTCCTAAGATGGGAACGCGATAGGTAAATGCCGTGTGTTTACCGTCCTGTTTACGACAGACAAATT
Source organism: uncultured bacterium (assembly GCA_965652995.1). Taxonomy (GTDB): domain Bacteria; phylum Bacteroidota; class Bacteroidia; order Chitinophagales; family Chitinophagaceae; genus JAFIGV01. The sequence continues at coordinate 3,016 of CBFGYQ010000029.1, read as the reverse complement.
GCATGGGCTGCAAATTTTTCAAAGTCTCAATCGGCACATCGAGCTCCTTACTAAAAGCCCGTTGCCCTTCGTGATTCAACAAGCCCACCATCTTCACATTGGTATTGACCAAAACAGCCGTTTTCATATTTTTTTCGAGGCTATCTACGGTCTGGGTTGCCATGATACACCTAAGCCCCCACTTTCTACTTTGTGCCAAATTCTGTTGCATCATAGACTTGGTAGCAAACTCTTGAAACTCGTCTAAAAACAGATAGCACGGCACACGTTCCTTTCTTGGTACACTATCACGACGCATCATTATAGCCTGTATCGTTGCGACTACTAAACGCGACAGTACTCTTGAAGAGAAGGAAGATGCAGACAACGGCAAATGGAAAATCAGTTGTTTGCCTTGCTGTAAACAGTATTCTATGTTAATGGTACTACGTCCATTGATAAGCCTCGACAAAACAGGGTCTGCGTTGTAGAACATTAACTTGTTCCTAATGGCAGCCTTACTCATACTTAATTGAGATGAACTCCAATCGTTTCTAAAGAATGAGGAGTACATGGCAATCGGTGATTGCTGACCTAATGCCACAAGTGAACTGTTCAAATTTTCATTGAAAAAATCCGCTAAAGTTTGGAGTGATGGGTTGGGGCTGCACATCACCGTAAAAATGGTGGGCTTGAGCAGCATCGCCATATTGATAGAAAGCGAATTATAGCTGTTCGCTTCACTTTGTAACAATTCTGCAATGGCTTCTGCTATCTCATTAGCATAGATGGCTTTTTCTTCTATGCTGATGTTCTTTGGCACTTCAAAGAAATTTATCACAGGCGTGTAGATGGTATCATCAGGCGTTTGTATATCACGACTGATAGCACTGGAAACATACACCAGTTTTTCTCTGTCTGTTTTATTATGACGAAAGCCTAAAACCGTCTTAGCTGTATCACCATGTATGTCAATCATCACCATAGATTTTAGGGTTGATTTAGATTGCATGGAATACCATAGCAACTCTAACATTTTGGATTTTCCACCCCCAGTTTTCGATACGATGAGTGTGTGGGCACCCATCTTGATACGTGCTACCCTCCAACGCGAAAAAAAAAGACAGCAAGCGATACGCATGACAGCAGCAAAAAAGGAGAGACAGATAGGCTTCATATTCATCACGCTTTCGTAAGTGATAAATAAGCCGTTTGCGCTCCTGTTCATTATTCACCCCTATCATGTTGCCGATTATTTCGTTTGAAGGGGATGGTGATTGTCTGATGAAATCCTGATACTCATGGAATGAAAAACCTCTGAGTTTTTCAATGGCTTTTCGTTTAGGATGGTGCAAGGGTAATGCTTGTAACATCCTATCGTAAAACGCAATGTGTTTTTCCATAACTGCCTCCATAGCATCCTTTGCACCAATCGGTTTCATGTACCCGATGGCTACACCTTGTGTTTTGTTTTCCAATCCTGCACGCTGTAAAAAAGTTTTTATAATCTCTGTCTGTTTCATGTGTACTGATGTTTAAAATTGATTGCAAGTCCATTGTTACTTACCTTATCACTTACCCAATTACTACCGTTGCCGTGAACGGTTCAAACCCTATATCCTACCTATGTTTGAACGCTGTTTCCAGACACAACTACCTCATACCTCGCTGTCGTTTTCGCTAAAGAGCCGCTCAATACTCCAGCTCAGCATGAGGCGATAAACTGTTTGCTTGATCTAATATGTTTTGAATAACATTCTCTTCTTTCTGACTTACTGATGGTTGATTAGTTTGTAATGTTGATAAGAGTTGTATGACCGTTGACATGGTAGAACTGACGTTAGTGATTTGTTGTTGTGCTATAGTTCCGGTGAGTTCTGTGTTATTACGTGCTACGCTTGACCATTCATTGCAATACTGCTGTAATCTGATGTTGTTGGCTTCTACGACCTGTATCTGTTGCTGGGTAAAATATATACCTATCTTATATCCTATGAGAATTCCGATACCGAGAATGAGAAGTATGCCTAAGATGATTAAGACTGTCATGATACATTGAGATTTGAGAGTGAATAATTAGCGGTGAGGACTTCCGTTTTTGGTTTTATATGTTTCTTCCTATTGTTCAAGTGCGACATCTGTTGAATAGTTTGCTGATTCCATTGATGTGTGTTTACATATTCAGTGAGAATGTCACTGGGGAAAGAGGAGAGTAAGAACTTACCTTGCAACGTGGAGAGTGTTTTCAGCAGTCCTACGAAATTGCTTTTCGTATAACCATGATAATGACCGCAATCACTGTTGTAATAAGGCGGATCACAGTAAAAGAAAGAGTTGCGACTATCACGAGTGGTAAGGATATTGACCGCATCAGTATTTTCTAACTGTACATGTTCCAGTCGTTGGGTTAGCAACTCTGTAAACCGTGCTTTTGTATATCCTGTCTTGACAGTGGTGGTATCTTTCTTTTTATCATACCCAAAACTCCCTGTCAAGGAAGAACCGAAACTTTGTGTCGTTAATACCCATACTGCCCATGCCCGTTGCACTTTATTGAACAAGTGAGGGTTGGTATGAATGACCTGTGCATCCTCATGCAGCCTACGGGAATGCAGACTGCTTTGTATGAGAACATGTAGCGCATCATAAGAATGTTGTACTACCTGATAAAAGTTCATCAGTTCATTGTTTATATCGTTTAAGACTTCGACACTAGAAGGAGCTTTTGCAAAGAACACTGCCGCTCCACCACAAAAAGGCTCTGCATAAAGTGTATGTTCCGGTATGAGTGGCAGAATATGTTTTAGCATTTTTTGTTTACCTCCGTAATAGGTGATAGGTGGTTTCATCAGTCGCTTTATTTGGTGTTGCATTGGATAAAGTTTTTTAAATGAATAATGGTAAACAGGATCGTTAGAGTGGTTGCCAGGGTGCAGAGTGATACTGTGTACCTGCATCATAATCACTCAAATCAAAATCATCTTCAGGGTTTCCATTGGATAACCTTGCTTTGAGATACCATGCACGATTGGATAAC
>CBFGYQ010000028.1:0-12745 GCA_965652995.1 uncultured bacterium | reverse complement strand
GTTGTAGGAAAGCGGCAAATAATTACATCGGGTTTGAACGTTCTTATGACCCAAACAGCATCTGCCAACACACTATCCTTATTCCAAAAACGAAAAGTTTCTTCGGGATTTTTTGAATAACCAAAATCATATGCCCTACTAAAATATTGTGTGCCGTGATCTGTTCTTCTTGCTGCTAAAAGCTCTTGTGTGCGCACCATTCCTAACAAAGGACCTTTTTCAGAACCGATCAAATTTTGTCCACCATCACCACGAGTAAGCGATAAATAGGCTGTCCGCACATGACGCTCATTCGCCAAGTAACTTATCAGCCTTGTATTCTCATCATCAGGATGTGCGGCTATGTAGAGTGCAGACGCTGTATTACTAAGGTTTTTCAACTCCCATAATATCTCAGAGCTGCTCATTGATTTTATGGGCTGGGCAGATGTATTGGTGGTGCAAATAAGAAATACACCTAGCAAAATATTTTTCATGAAGTTGCAAAGTAACAACTTATGAATCGTACCGTTTTATAAAGCTATAAGTGTTTCAAATAAATTACTGGATATAAACAGGTACAGTTATCATTTCATTTTGCAAACTTACTCGAATATATACATAGCCTTTGTCATCAATATCAAGAGCAGATAAATCAAACCTATTCGCACCTTTTATTATTGACCGTCTATCTCTCGCTATCAGTCTTCCTGAAACATTATATAGTTCGACAATTACTTCCTGGTCTTTTTCACTTTCAATACTTACATAACTATTTTCATTGGCATTTATCATTGTAGGATAAACGTTTATTGCATTACTAGCAATTGCATCCGCTGTTTTGACCACTTGAGAATAGCCAGTCTCTTCATTATTATCAACTATTTTAAGTCTGTAGTAAATATCATTTTTATTTTCTTGCGCATCATTATAGTCATAATCATTTCTACCTCCACTCTGTTTCGAAGCAATTGTAGTTAGCGAGCTAAATACCTTTCCGTCATAACTTTTTTCTAGTACAAAATGTCTAATGTTTTTTTCAGAAGCAGTTGTCCATTTTAGTTTTATGATATCATCTATTTTGTTTGCAGAAAAGGAAATTAGCTGAAGTGGTAGAGGTATATTCATGATTGGCTGAAAATTGACTAGCCCTTTAGTCACATCATCTGCCTGATGATAAATTTTGTCCTCTGCCGTTAGTACAGACGATGTGTTCCAATAGTTGTTTTGTGCAAAAATGGGATCAATAGTATTGTTGTAAAGATCAATGTCAGGAGTAGAAGTATTTGTGTTTCCGTAAAATTCATTTTTACCATCATCGGTTGTATCTATATTAGTAAGATTGCCAAGATTTGGCTTTGCTCTTCCTTGTATAGTAACTCCCCAAAGATTTCCTCTGAAAATGTTGCCGGTAACAATAGTGTTTTGAGGATTGGCTGCGGTACTTCCTGAGAATGCAATACCACTACCGAAATAAGTAGGATTATTTACTGAAGTATTACTATCTATCTGATTGTAGCTTATAACAGCATTTATCAAACTACTAGAGCTGCCTTGCATGATGATACCCGAACGATTGTTCTTTATCAAATTTCCATTGATAAACGCATTGAGTGGAAAGGTACTCGGCAAAAACCCTACTCCACCACCGTTAGTATTGTCAATTATTTTATTCCCAATAATCTTAACTGTATCGTTTCCAGATGCTCCTAAAGATATTTGCACAGCACCAAAACCACTTGTATTATTAGTTTGGAAAAGATTATCTGTAATAACAGGCGCGTTTGGAACATTACTAGCACCTTGGATAGCCGCATATTTATTATTTATAAAAGAAGAATTAGAAATTATCGGTTTGCCCCGTACTAGTGAAATAGCAGCAGTACCCAATGTTGTACTAATTGTATTATACTGAAAAAGGCAGCTATCAATTACCGGGCTACAATCTTGAATCCGCAAAGCACTTGCATATTCAAAAGTGAAGTTTCTGATAATTGAAGAATTTGTGCTATCCAGTCTTAAGCCTAAAAAGCCACTAACAGTATTTTGCGCAGTAAAAACCACCTGTGTAGGAGGGTCAATTAATAATATACCATTCACATCCAAGATTACTCCACTAGCATATTGTACAATTTCATCAGTAATAATTTCTAGTGTATCATTCGCTGAGATATATATGTTTGCATTTACAAAATATTCGCCTGCCACATAGGTTACATCACCGGCACTATTTGCTACCAAATCACTCAAAGAATATCTTACACCGGTATTGGGTGTATAATAAATAGCACTTGCTGATAAACAATAGAATAATGTTGCAATAAAGAATGTTAGCTGTTTTAATCTCATGGTATTTTTTTCAGGGTGCAATATTATTCCATTATGTTTTTGGATGACCCAAGCGAATTCAATTATTCCCAATTATGTAAATAGGGCTTCAGATATCCACACAAAATTTTTTCGATAAATTGTGTAACTAAAGAATTTTCATGAACAGGCACATCAAAAAAGTAGCAGTTATTGGATCAGGGATAATGGGTTCACGCATCGCATGCCATTTTGCAGGTATTGGTGTACAGGTATTGTTGCTTGATATCGCTGCAGAAGGAAATGATAAAAACAAAATTGTGAATGATGCTTTGCAAGCTACTTTAAAGTCAAAGCCTTCAGCCGTTTATACAAAAGATGTTGTCAAAAATATCAGTACAGGAAATATAGAAGATGATCTATCAAAAATTGCAGACTGCGATTGGATAATAGAAGTGATAGTGGAAAAGCTCGAGATCAAAAAGCAGCTCTTTGAAAAAATAGAACAACATCGTAAGCAAGGAACGTTAATTACTTCTAACACATCAGGCATTCCTATTCATCTGATGAACGAAGGAAGAAGTGACGATTTCAAACAACATTTTTGTGGTACACATTTTTTCAATCCTCCTCGTTATCTTAAGCTATTAGAGATCATTCCAACCTCTGAAACTAGAAAAGAAGTCGTTGATTTTTTGATGAATTATGGAGATAAATTTTTAGGAAAGACAACCGTACTCTGTAAAGACACACCAGCATTCATCGCCAATCGCATTGGCGTTTTTAGCTTCATGGCGATATTTCATGTAATGCAAGAGTTGGGTTTGAATGTAGATGAAGTTGATAGCTTAACAGGACCCATTTTAGGGAGACCAAAGTCTGCCACTTTTAGAACAGGAGATATTGTTGGGTTAGATACATTGGTTCATGTTGCAAAAGCATTACCCCAAAACATTCCGCATGATGAAGCTAAAGACATTTTTGCACTACCGGATTTTTTAGAGAAAATGATTTCCAGCAAATGGTTTGGAGATAAAACGGGGCAAGGGTTTTACAAGAAGATTAAAAATGCAGAAGGCAAGTCTGAGATCATGACTTTGGATTTGCAAAGCATGGAATACCAGCCAAAAAAGAAAACAAGATTTGCAACAATTGAGGCAGCAAAACCTGTAGATGATTTAAAGCAACGACTAAAAACACTTTACAACGGAAAAGATAAAGCAGGAGAGTTTTATAGAAAATTTCATCACCAATTATTTGCTTATGTTTCCAATCGCATTCCTGAAATAGCAGATGAACTTTACAAGTTGGATGATGCACTCAAAGCAGGTTTTGGTTGGGAGATGGGTGCGTTCGAAACTTGGGATGCCATGGGTCTTGAAAAAACTATTGAGGCTATAGAAAGTGAAGGCTTACAAGTTGCAGATTGGGTGAAAGAAATGTTGGCTAAGGGCTATTCTTCTTTTTATAAAATCGAAAATGGTAAGAAAAAATATTACGACCTGCAAACCAAAACATACAAGAATATTTCTGATACAGATGCTTTCATTATTCTGGAACATCTAGAGGATAAAGTTGTTTGGCAAAACAGTGCAAGTACACTAACAGATATTGGTGATGGTGTGGTAGCACTGCAATGGAATACGAAGATGAATAGTATTGGCGGGGAAGTATTGGAAGCATTGAGTAAATCAATAACTACAGCTGAAGAAAACTATAAGGGACTGGTAATAGCTAATAGCGGTGCGAATTTCAGCGCAGGTGCAAATGTTGGTTTGATCTTCATGTTTGCCGTAGAACAAGAATACGATGAGCTAGATTTCGCTATTCGTCAGTTTCAAAACACGATGATGCGCATGCGTTATAGCAGTATTCCTGTTGTTGTTGCTCCACATGGTTTGTCGTTGGGTGGCGGTTGCGAGATTTGTCTTCATGCAGATGCGGTACAAGCTGCTGCTGAAAGCTATATTGGTTTGGTAGAGATGGGTGTGGGCTTGATACCGGGTGGTGGTGGCACCAAAGAAATGACGCTTCGTGCTTCTGATAGAAATATCAAAGAGGATATCGAACTCAATTATCTACAACAACTTTTCATCAACATCGGCACAGCTAAGGTTTCTACATCTGCACAAGAGGCTTATGAACTTGCTATCTTAAGAAAAGGAACTGATGACATTTCTATAAATGCTGATAGAAGAATAGCGGACGCGAAGAGAAAGGTATTATTACTACACGAAAAAGGGTACATACAACCTGGGCCAAGAAACGACATTAAAGTACAAGGAAGAAGCGGTTTGGGTCCTTTGTTGGCGGGTATCCACGGTATGTGGCGCGGTAACTATATTACAGACTATGATAAGTTCATTGCAGAAAAATTAGCACATGTAATGTGTGGAGGTGATCTTTCTCAACCTGCATTAGTAAGCGAGCAATACTTATTGGATCTAGAAAGAGAAACCTTCCTTAGCCTTTGCGGACAAAAGAAAACGTTAGAACGATTGCAGAGTATTTTGCAAACTGGGAAGCCGTTGAGAAATTAGGTTTTTCTAATCTCTAAACGCTCTGAAAATATCCAAGCCATTTGCGTAAAGCATCAACCCAAGAAGCAATACTAACCCAACTGTTGTAGCACGCTCCATCACTTTGTCACTTACTTTTCTACCGCTTACCAATTCAAACAAAAGGAAGATAACATAACCGCCATCCAAACCAGGAATCGGTAATAGATTCATGAAGGCAAGAATGATGGAAACAAATGCGGTAAGATGCAAGAACGTTTGCCAACTAAAAACAGGTGGGAACATTTGTGCAAAACTTCCAATGCCACCTAGGCTTTCAGATATTTCCACTTCTTTCGAAGTAAACATAAATTTGAATTGACCCATGTAAGAACCAAATGTCTCAACAGCAGTAGTGAACCCTTTGGAAATAGAAGTTCCTAAACCATATTTGATGGTCTCTAATTGAAAATATTTTTCTGCATCAGCATTCGGACGGAAACCAAAAATGCCATCTGCCGGTAATGTACCTTTTATAGAAACAGGATTGCCAGCACGCACTACAGTAAGTGTTACTTGCTGACCTTTATTAAGCTGTTTTGCATTTTCAAATTGATCGAAGAAAGCCACAGGCGCACCATTCAAAGCAATAATGCTATCGCCTTCTTTCAATCCTATTTTGTCTGCTGCAGTTCCTTTAGAAACATCACCTACCACAAATGGTGTACGCACATCTATGAATCCACCTTTCTTTCTAGTCTTGATAATGCTACCAATAGTGCCTTCAGGAATATTGATCGTGACCGGTTGTCCATTTCTATCTACTTCAAAAGTATTGGCTTGTTGGAAGATAAATTCCTTCATCACTTCATTAAAACGTTCCACTTTTTTACCACCTACGCTTACTATTTTATCACCATCTTGAAAGCCTACACTCTCTGCTAAACTATCTGCTGCGATACCATATTTCATATTCTGCACCGGAAGATATTGCTCACCCCAAATACCGAAAATAGCAATGTAGATAACGATCGCCACCAATATATTCATGATGATACCGCCAAGCATTATCAATAATCTTTGCCATGCTTTTTTAGAACGATATTCCCAAGGTTTCGGTGGTTGCGCCATCTGGTCTTTATCCATGCTCTCATCCACCATGCCTGATATTTTCACATAGCCACCAAGAGGAAACCAGCCAAGACCATATTCTGTATCACCTTTTTTCTTTTTGAAAAGAGCAAAATTCAATAAACCCGGAAACGGAAAAAGGAAATCGAAGAACAGATAAAATTTCTCAACGCGTGTTTTGAACAATCTTGCAAAAAAGAAATGTCCGAATTCATGTAGCAAGATCAATAAAGAAAGTGCTGCCAATAACTGTAATGCCTGTGTCCAACCTCCGGAAAGTAACAAGACGGGTGATACGTTCAATAACATTCTGCTTGTGTAGAATAAACTTGTTTTTAATAAACCGAAAGTTGGCTTTTCTTCACCAATTCGGCTGCCAAGATGCGTGCTTCGTGGTCAGATTTTTCATAATCTTCCAACGTAGGATGCTCTACAAACGAAACCTTTTCCATCACTTGCTCTATCATATCGCTCATTTCCAAGAAACCCACTTTGTTGTGCAAGAAGGCATCTACTACCACTTCGTTTGCTGCATTCATCACACAAGGCACGTTACCACCTTTTCCCATCGCATCTTTAGCGATTGCAAGATTACGGAAAGTTTTATAATCGGGTGCGTCAAAATGCAGTTTCTGATAGTCTTTGAAACTGAATCGTTTAAAATCATTTTTGATACGTTGCGGGAAGCCGAGCGCGTATTGAATCGGAAGTTTCATATCCGGCAAACCCATTTGCGCTTTTAGCGAGCCATCTTCAAACTGTACCAATGAATGCAAAATACTTTCACGATGCACCACCACTTCTATCTGATCATTTTTTAATCCGAATAACCACTTCGCTTCTATCATCTCCAAACCTTTGTTCATGAGCGTTGCACTATCTATGGTGATTTTCGCGCCCATTGTCCAGTTAGGATGTTGCAACGCGTGTGTAGCTTTTACATTTACCAAGTAGTTCGGCTTCCTGCCAAGGAATGGTCCACCCGAAGCTGTAAGAATTACTTTTTCTATTGATTTAAAATTCTCTCCTACCAAACATTGAAAAATCGCTGAATGCTCGCTATCTACCGGAACAATGTTTACGTTTCGCTCAGCTGCCAATCGCATCACCAATTCACCGGCTACCACCAACGTTTCTTTATTGGCGAGGGCAATATGTTTACCGGCATCTATCGCTGAAAGTACCGAATGCAGTCCTGCGAAACCTACGATAGCACCAAGCACCATATCCACAGTATCCCATTGCACCACATCCATCAATGCTTGCGGCCCGGAAAATACTTTTATAGGAAGCGAGGAAAGTGAGGACTTTACCTTTTCGTATTTTTTCTCATCCGTGACCACAACTGCGTTGGGATTAAATTTTTTTGCTTGCTCAACCAACAATGCATCGTTTCCATGCGCGCTCATTACTTCTACCTCAAAAAGCTCCGGATTGTTAGCCACCACATCTAACGCCTGTGTACCGATAGAACCTGTAGAACCTAATATTGCCAAACGTTTCATCTATAAATATATTAGTGTTGTATTCTTTTTTGTTTACCTGCTTTGTTTTCTCCGATTGAACATCGTTGCGTCGCACTCTTGTACGTTCTATTTTCTATTCAGCAGCTTATTTCACACAACGTTCGCAAAGAATACCGAGTAACAAGACTTTGTTTCGTTGTATTTCTTCGTGTCCTCTGTGAGAAACCCTTGCGTCTCCGAAACCTTGCGTCTTTGCGTGAAATACCATCTCCAAATTACCAAATTTTCAAATCATCAAATCAATGTTGCAAGATGCTGTTTACAGATGAATTATATTCGTATCTCGCAATTTCTTCAAAAAACTTTAACGATGCTGCAAAACACCACTTTGACTTTCCTGAAAGGCCTTGCCAAGAACAATGATAAAGAATGGTTTGATGCTAACAGAAAACATTACGAAACTGCCAAGAAAGATTATGAACAGTTTGTGCAAGGTATTTTGGACGAATTGGCTATGACAGAAGATGGTTTCAAAGAGCAAAAAGCAAAGGATTGTGTATTTCGCATCTTCCGCGATGTGCGTTTCTCTAAAAATAAAACTCCATACAAGGCGAATTTCGGAGCGGTTTTCAGCAAAGGTGGTAAGAAAACAATGGGCGGTGGTTATTATGTGCATCTAGAACCGGGAAAAAACTTTATTGGTGGTGGCATCTGGCAGCCGGAAGGTGATGTATTGAAAAAAATCAGGCAGGAAGTGGATTATAATTTCAAAGAATTTCAGAAAATCATTTCCGATAAAAATTTCAAGAAAACATTTGGAGAAATTGATGGTGAGCGATTGAAAAAAGCTCCGCAAGGTTATGATGAAGAAAACCCTGCAATCGAATATTTAAAATTGAAAAGCTTTACCGTTGGTGCCGCAATAAAGGATGAAGATTTTACAAGTAAAACAGCAACAAAAAATGTTCTTTCTATTTTCAAGACCATGAAGCCGTTTATTGATTTTTTGAGTAGAGCGGTGGAATAGGTGTAACATTCCGCATAGTTTTTGCGTTTCACTATTATATGAGAAAACGTTTTTTACTCCTGTTGTTTCTTAGTTTGTCTATTACGTATACAACTCATGCACAACATTTTTTGGATGGTACTTGGGAGGGGGATTATACAGGTTTCTTTGGCTTTATAGGTGGTACTAAGAAAGTTGTTTTAAACCTACAAGTAGCTGCTGACAATACTGTTACCGGCACTTCACACCTTTATTACAATAGCGAAAACACTTATGAACATTATGCGCTTAAAGGGAAATACAATCCGCAGGATTCTACAATAGTGGTAAGTGAAGACAGTGTGATAGCTGTAAGAATTTTATTGGGCGGCACTTGTATGGGTGATTATGTAATGAACCTAACGACTACTGATACAATTTTGAAATTTAGAGGCCGGTGGATGGAGAATGATAATGCAGGTTCCGGTTGTGGTAATAGTGGTGTGTGGTTCAACAAACCGCTGCCTAAAAAACCAAAAGAGAAAAAGAAAGACCAAAACTTGCAACGTGTCGCCGAGATACAAGGATTAATTGAAATCGATCAAACCGAAATGGATTCTATCAAAGTTGAACTGCGCGATAATTCACAGATAGATGGTGACATGGTATCTGTTTATTTTAATGATGAGATCGTGCTACATAAACAGAAATTGCTTGCAGAGCCAATTACGTTCTACGTCAGCATTCCGAAAGGTGTAAACATTTGCAACTTAAAAATGGCAGCAGAAAGTATGGGGTCTATTCCGCCGTGTACAGCCATCATGAATGTTTCTACCAAACTAAAAACTTACGAAGTGAATCTTTCTAGCAGCATGAGCAATAATAGTGCGGTTCAGTTTTTCTTGAAGGAGTAGAAAACTAATTTCTATACACCAAAAACTCAAACGGACGAGAATTCTCTTCTTGTTTTCTACGACTACTTTTCGTTGGTGTTTGCTTTTTTCTATATACGTCCATTACTTCGGAAGCGAGATCGGTTTGTTCGGGAGTATCTATTCTACTCACTATTAGCATCAGCGCATTTACATTGCTATCAAATGATTCTGCTCCCCATTTTTCTGCTGCTTTGGTGGTGAGCAATAGTTCTCGTGATCTCAGCTTTTTCATGTTTCACGTATTTTAGGGTAAAACTGATTTTAGAAAAATACTACATTTTTCATGGTTTGAAATTCCAAATAAAAAAATGTTTTAGGAAGCGTAGAACTACGTTTTTTTTATTCCTAGAAATGCTATAACAAATAATTCATATGCGTTCAATAAAAATTGGTGAGATAAGGATAACGTTCTTCGTAAAGGCTTTTCACTTTGCTAAGAATGGTGTGTCTCAAATTATCAATATTCCTTCTTTCGATAGCCGAGATGAAAACACAAGAGCTATTTGTTTCGTGTTGCCAACGTGCTTTCAACTGATTCATCAATTCTTCTTTCACTTCATCTTGCAACCATTCGTCAAACACATTTTTTTCGTAGAGATCAACCTTGTTGAAAATGGTAATAGTTGGCTTATCAAACGCACCAATCTCTTGCAAGGTTTTGTTGACTGTTCCCATTTGGTCTTCATAAGCAGGATGTGAAACATCTACCACATGCAATAAACAATCTGCTTCACGCACTTCATCTAAGGTGCTTTTAAAACTTTCTACAAGATGATGCGGCAATTTTCGAATGAATCCTACAGTATCACTTAATAGAAAAGGAGTTTGTTCATAAACTACTTTTCTTGTGGTGGTGTCAAGCGTTGCAAATAACTTATTCTCTGCGAAGACTTCTGATTTACTCATCAGATTCATGATCGTGCTTTTACCAACATTGGTATAGCCTACAAGTGCTACTCGAATGTAAGTGCCTCGCTCTTTTCGTTGTGTAATGGCTTGCTTGTCTATCTCTGCTAAACGTTTTCGTAACAATGATATCTTGTCTTTTACCAAACGACGATCGGTTTCAATTTCTGTCTCACCGGGGCCACGACTACCGATACCTCCACCTTGCCTTTCCAAGTGTTTCCACATACCGCGAAGTCGTGGAAGAATGTATTGATACTGCGCTAGCTCCACTTGCACTTTTGCTTGTGCAGTTTTAGCACGTCGTGCAAAAATATCTAGGATCAAATCACTTCTATCTATCACTTTTACACCAAGCACATCAGAAATATTTCCAATTTGCGAACCGGTAAGCTCATCATCGAATATCACCAAATTGACGCCATGAGAATGAACATACTGTCGTATTTCTTCCAGCTTTCCTTTCCCCACAAACGTTTTACTATCAGGGCGCGGCAATTTTTGAAAAAAAACTTTTTCGGTTGCAGCTCCGGCCGTCTCTGCCAAAAAAGCTAATTCCGCCAAATATTCCATCAATATGGGTTCGGTCTGTTCTTTATAGATCAAACCAACTAATACTGCTTTCTCTTCTTTCTCTATTATATTTTTATTCTCTATCACGATATAAAATTCCAAAAATCAAATCTCAAATTCCAGAAATGATATTTATTTCTTTTTGTTGTCCCGGCTCTATGGCTGCTATATAACTTTAGTGGCGATAGCACCGTTCATCAAATCAATTCTATTAAGCTAATGTTTCACTAAAAACCTTAAACTTTCTTCATCATCATGCTTCGACTACGCTAGCATGACGCTGCACTTCATTAAATGATTTCTATTTAGCAAAAACCCTATTTCGTATCACTGCATTTTTCACATTGCCGCATTTTCCCATTTAAGTATTAAACCAATCTCTCTTGTTCTCTAAGCCAACGTTCCGGTATTTCGTTATTACTTGCTAACAGATAATCATTGTAAGAGCATGGAACAAACATATTGTTGGGAAGTTCCATCCACCATCTGTTCGTGCGTTTGCTTTTTAAGAATACCGTATCGTTGCTGGTGAAGCTTACATGAAATTTCACAAACTCCTCATGGTCGGTAAGCTGTGCTTCATTCTTTCTGATGAGATAGCCATCCACAAAATACCATATCATTTGCGCAATCAGTTTTGCGGTCATTTGTTTATGATCTTTTCGGGTATCATAGCCATAAATACCAAATGATTTAAGTTGTTCACTCATTCCTGCATAGCGTGTAAGTGTGCAAGCTTCTTCTCCTGTAAACCCATTTGGTGAGCCTTCTACATTGGCCAATGCATCTCCAAAACGAATGGCAGACATATCAAAACTAAAAAGATCGCTGGTACGCAACACCGGTTCCATATCGTCAATATGTTCTTTTACTCTGCCCAATCTGAAAAAATCAAATCGCAATTTATCCAGCGTTTCGAGCATGTGAGGATGCACATAATAGCTCTGAAAACCAATATGACTATAGTGCTTTATAAAGTTTGGTTGCTCAGTAAGCATATCCATCAAGAAGCTGCGAGAGTTTATCAACTCCGTTTCTTCCAAATCTACCAACATATCAGCCACCGACGCGTTGATGATGGTTTCTGTTTTTTTGAACGCTTCATATTGTTGCAATGTCAAATCGTGTGAACCACCTAGAACCAACACTATTTTCCCTGCTTTTTGCAATTCAGTAAGCACTGTTCTCAATGCGGCTCTTGTATCACCTATCGTTGCGCCTTCCAATATATTACCTGCATCTGCAATCTTCACCGTTTTGTGCCAGTTATACATTTGATACAATTGTTTGCGCACAGCATCCGGCGATGAAGAATAGCTCGCTTCTTCATCTTCACCACGTCTTTCTCCACAACCTATTATCACAATATCTGCTTCTTCCCAATCAAATCCTTTTTCGGTAGCATAAGAAACACGCTTTCCTAATTGCGGTTCATGATACGTATCAGGTTCTTGTATTTCTAGAAAATGTATGGGTGAAAAAAACTGTCTTAGGTCTTGCATAGAATTCAAATGTAAACGGTAAAATGCAAAAAGTTGAAATGAACTTATAATTGCTTCGTTACTTATTCTCTACCAACTCATACTTATGCACATTAGCCGGTAAATGTTCATCTAAAATTTTAAAAATCTCTAAATGAATATTGTGCTTAGTAGCATTCAAAGCCATACCAGTAGGCAATGGATTAGGTAGATAATAAATGACATTTAGTGCGAAAGAATTTTCATTGAACTGCTCCAAAACAACTTCGTTCGTATCGATTAAGAAGTCTTTCTCTTTCAGCATTTTTTCTAATGAAGCGATGGTTTCTTGCAATTTCTCATAAGTAACACCATACTGAATATTCACAACTGTCTTCACACGACGGCTGTGTCTTTCAGTAAGATTTTCGAGGTTATCACCAATCAGATTTTTATTAGGAACAATAAATAAAGAACCATCATTGCTGCGCAGTCTTGTACTTCT
>CBFGYQ010000027.1:0-12757 GCA_965652995.1 uncultured bacterium | reverse complement strand
CAGAAGACATTTTCATCAAAGGTGCGCGCATGCACAATTTGAAAAATGTTGATGTAGCATTTCCAAAGAATAACCTCATTGTTGTCACAGGTGTTTCAGGTTCCGGTAAATCGTCACTCACAATGGATACGTTGTTTGCTGAAGGTCAAAGAAGATATGCTGAAAGCCTTAGTGCTTATGCGCGGCAGTTTCTTATGCGTATGGATAAACCTGACGTAGATTATATAAGAGGACTTTGCCCC
Source organism: uncultured bacterium (assembly GCA_965652995.1). Lineage (GTDB taxonomy): Bacteria > Bacteroidota > Bacteroidia > Chitinophagales > Chitinophagaceae > JAFIGV01. The sequence goes on along the minus strand of CBFGYQ010000027.1, from coordinate 12,515 downwards.
GCTATCGCTATCGAACAAAAAGTGACCGCTCGTACACCACGTAGTACCGTTGGTTCTATGACAGAGATCTATGATTATCTGCGTTTGTTATTTGCAAGAATTGGAAAAACCTATTCACCTGTTAGCGGTAAAGAAGTGAAAAAAGATACCGTGAGTGATGTGGTAGATTTCATCAAAACATTACCGCACGGCGATAAAATACAAATCCTTGTTCCGCTAGTTGTCCGAAACAAACGCAACTTAAAAGAAGAGCTTGACATATTGATGCACAAAGGGTTTTCGCGCATTCATGCAAAAGGTGAAGAGAAACCAATTCGTATAGAAGAAGCTTTGGAAGATGAAAAAATTGTGAAGGGGAAAAAGCTATTTGTGTTGATCGACCGAATTGTTGTGAAAGAGTTTGATGAAGATGATATTCATCGTTTATCCGATAGTGTGCAGACAGCTTTTTACGAAAGCGATGGTGATTGTATTCTTGAAATAAATGCCGACAAATTCCATCAATTCAATAGCCGTTTTGAAGCGGATGGTATTCAATTTGACGAACCTACGCCAAACATGTTTTCCTTCAACAATCCGTATGGCGCTTGTCCCACTTGCGAAGGTTTCGGAATGACGCTTGGCGTTGATGAAGATTTGGTGATACCTGATAAAACATTAAGTGTTTATGAAGGTGCCGTTGCTCCGTGGAAAGGTGAAAAGATGAGCGAATGGCAACGTTTTTTCATTCGCGAAGCATCTAAGTTTGATTTTCCTGTACACAAACCTATCGCATCGCTCTCCGAAAAAGAATATGATTTGCTTTGGGAAGGAAATGAAAAAGTGGATGGCATCAAACAATTTTTCGAAATGGTGTCGCAGAATTTGTACAAAGTGCAGTACCGCATCATGCAAGCACGCTATCGTGGAAAAACAACTTGTCCCGATTGTAAAGGTGCGCGCTTAAGAAAAGAAGCATTGTATGTAAAAATCGCGAAGCATGATATTGCTCAATTGTTGAAAATGCCTGCAAGTGATTTGCAAATTTGGTTTGACAAATTGAAGTTGAATGAACATGATGCAACCATTGCAAAACGTATTTTATTAGAAATCAACCAGCGCCTAAAAACCTTGCTAGATGTAGGTTTGAGTTATCTTACGTTAAACAGAACAGCGAATACACTATCGGGTGGAGAAAGTCAGCGCATACAACTCACTAAGTTTTTGGGCAGCAATCTCACCGACTCGCTGTATATTCTTGATGAGCCTAGTATCGGTCTGCATTCGAGAGATACAGAACGATTGATTAATGTTTTAAAATCGTTGCGGGATTTAGGAAATACAGTGGTGGTAGTAGAGCATGATGAAATGATGATGCACGAAGCAGACCACATTATTGATATGGGTCCTTTGGCCTCACATCTTGGCGGTGAGGTAATTGCTCAAGGAAATGAAAAAGCCATCATCGCCAATAAAAATAGTTTGACAGGAAAATACCTAAGTGGTGCATTCAAAATAAAGTCTAACAACATTAAACGAAAGAGTAAAAACCATGTTCGCATAGAAGGTTGCAGACAAAACAACTTGAAAGATATCTCTGTAGACTTCCCTTTGAACTTGCTTTGCGTGGTAACGGGAGTAAGTGGAAGTGGTAAAACAACCTTAGTAAAACAAACGCTTTATCCCGCGCTGCAAAAGCATTATGGAGAAAGTAGCGACAAGCCCGGATTATACAAAAACCTAGCCGGTGATTTAAAATCCATCGCACAAGTAGAATTAGTTGATCAAAATCCCATTGGTAAATCATCACGCAGTAATCCTGTTACCTACATAAAAGCTTGGGACGAGATACGCAAACTTTTTGCGAAGCAACCACTATCAAAAATGCGCGGCTATGCAGAAAAACACTATTCATTCAATACCGATGGTGGACGATGTGATACGTGCAAAGGTGAAGGCGAAGTAGTGGTGGAAATGCAATTCCTTGCTGACATTCATCTGCTTTGCGAAAGCTGTAAAGGAAAGCGTTTTAAAGATGAAGTGCTGGAAGTGACATACAGAACTAAGAATGTTTTTGATATTTTGGAAATTAGCGTGGATGAAAGCATTGAGTTTTTCAAAGACGAAAAGAAGATTGCTAACGCGCTACAACCTTTGTCAGACGTGGGTCTGGGCTATCTCAAACTCGGGCAAAGCAGTGATACACTCAGCGGTGGCGAAGCACAAAGAGTGAAGCTTGCATCATTTCTCGGAAAAGGAAAAGACAATCATAAAGTGCTTTTTATCTTCGACGAACCTACAACAGGTTTGCACATGCACGACATCAACAAATTGCTTGCGTCTTTCGATGCTTTAATAGAAAAGGGACACAGCATCATCGTGATAGAACATAATACAGATGTTATCAAAGCAGCAGACTGGGTGATTGATCTTGGACCGGAAGGAGGCATTGGTGGAGGTTATTTGTTGTACGAAGGACTGCCAGAAGGGTTGAAGAAAGTGAAAGAAAGCTATACGGGAAATTATATGTAGTATTTGTAAAATTGAAACAGTAAACTATGAGACAATATTTTCTAATAATAGCTATAGTGCTAGCATTTTACTCGTGTACTACTTCCAGCCAGAATGAAGATACTGTTGATACAACTGTAAGTATAGACGCAATTCCAATTGTAAACAAACCAACATCTAATGACACTATAATCACCAACAAAAAAGAGACACTACTTAGTCTGTCACAACAAATACTTAAATCACTAAAAGAAAAGAACTACACAGAGTTTGCAACATTCATCCACCCAACAGAGGGCGTTCGTTTTTCTCCATATGCCTATGTCACCAATGAAGATATTGGTATAAAATCAACTGACTTTGAGAAACTGATCGCTGAAAATAAAAAGTTTGTTTGGGGCAGCTATGATGGAACCGGTGATACAATAACACTTACCATCAAAGAATATTTCAATCGATTTGTGTATGACAAAGATTTTGCAAATGCAGAAAAAACAAGTTTTAATAGAATAATGGGAAAAGGAAATTCCTTAAACAACCTAAACGATTTCTATAAAAACGTTGACTTTACTGAGCACTACTTCTCTGGCTTTGAAAAAAAATATGAAGGGATGGATTGGCGCAGTCTAAGATTAGTCTACAGAGACTATACTGGAAGATTTTATCTCATTGGCATTATTCACGATGAATGGACAATATGATCAATTAAATGAAAAGCAAATTTGAATAGCTAATAAATAATAGTGAGGCATGAACGACGACAACAAAATATTATCTGTTCAGAATTTACATATCTCCTTTTCACAAAAAGGCAGAGAGATTTTTACTGCTGTAAAAAATTTATCTTTTGATTTGGATGCAGGAAAAGTACTTGCAATAGTTGGAGAAAGTGGATCCGGAAAATCGTTGACTGCTTTGGCTTTAATGGGATTGCTTCCTTCATCAGCTACAGTAAAAGGTGAAATAATATTGCATGATTTAAGATTGACATCAATTAATGATTCGCGTGAATGGCAGAACATCAGAGGAAATAAAATTGGGATGATCTTTCAAGAACCAATGAGTTCTTTAAATCCAGTGATGAAAATCGGTAGGCAGTTGCAGGAAACAATACTTGCACATAAAAGAATAAATAACGCTACTGCAAAATCTGAAGCAATAGCATGGTTGAAAAAAGTTCAAATTCCTTTTCCTGAAAAAACTTACAGTAAATATCCGCATGAGTTATCAGGCGGACAAAAGCAACGTGTAATGATTGCTATGGCTATGTGTAATCATCCTGCGCTTTTGCTTGCAGATGAACCTACCACAGCATTGGATGTAACAGTGCAAGAGGAAGTGATAAAACTTATGAGGGAATTACAGAAAGAAGAACACACATCGATGATCTTCATTACACATGATCTTGCTTTAGCTTCTACAATTGCCGATGATGTATTGGTAATGAATAAAGGAGAAATGATTGAGTACGGCTTTGTCAATGAAATATTTCATTCCCCAAAACAACCTTACACAAAAGCACTCATTGCCTGCAAGCCAATGAAAGAAGACAAAGGGAGTCCATTAGCTACGGTTGCAGATTTTATGAATGAGGGAAAACAATATCATTCTAATAAACAATGGGAAAACAATATCACTAATGAAAAAATATTGGAGGTAAACAACCTAAGAGTATGGTTTCCTAATACAACTAACTGGATCGGAAATACAACCTCTTATTTCAAAGCGGTAGAAAATGTAAGTTTTGAATTAAAGAAAGGCGAAGTGTTAGGATTGGTTGGAGAAAGCGGTTGTGGGAAAAGCACATTAAGCAAAAGTCTGATGGGATTATTACCGATAAAGGAAGGACAAATTATTTATAAGGGTGAAGATATCGCCAACTATAATGCCAAACAACGAAGAAAGCTTAGTCATGAAATCCAGATGATCTTTCAAGACCCTTATTCTTCACTTAATCCTCGTTTAACTATCAGAGAATTAATTATGGAACCGATGAAACTACATGAAATCGTTCCACAACAACAATTGAAAAATGAAGCTTTGAGATTATTGAACATGGTTCAACTACCTAGAGATGCTTTCAATAGATATCCGCATCAATTTTCGGGTGGACAACGCCAAAGAATAAGCATTGCAAGAGCTTTATCAGTAAAACCCAAATTGCTGATCTGCGATGAAAGTGTTTCTGCATTGGATGTAAGTGTTCAAGCGCAAATATTGAATCTCTTAAAATCATTCCAACAAGAATTGGATCTTTCTTATTTGTTCATTTCTCATGACCTATCAGTTGTACATTATATTAGCGATCGTGTAATGGTGATGCAGTCAGGGAATATTGTGGAACAGGGAGATGCCGATCAAGTGTTGCTTCATCCTAACCATACCTATACGCAGCAATTAGTAAGTTCGATGCCGGAAATGAAATAATCCACTAAAAAAAGCAACAAGAAAATTGAAAAGAAAAATAGGGTACGATAAATGGAAACATTTTCACGTTGGAATATTAATGGGAATCATTTTTCAAATCATTTTACAATTTTATGTTTACTTAGATTTTACAACAGCACTTTGGATAAATATGTTGTTTGTGAACATTATAGGTTTTGGATTCGAGCTTTTTTCAAAAATTACTGGTTTAGGACATGCAGAATTAAATGATGCACTTGCCACAACATTAGGAGGTGCGGTAAGTGCATCTATCATATTATTATTGGAAAAGCTAACTTCTTAAACGCGGTAAGTCATTTCTTCCACGTCATCTAACACAGCCAGTATTTTACGTTTTGCTTCTTCGCTTAATCCATTAATATTTCTATCAAGATAGTCACGCAAATCATCCAATTCTGCTTCTGCACGACCCATAAGCTTATCCAGTTTGCCTTTCCATTTGTTTGCGGTATCTGATAATTGTTCACGTGTGTGTTCGCCGGTATCAGGTGCTAAGAGCATACCTGCTGCTAATCCTACAATCACTCCTGTTAAGAATTTTGACATGATTATTTGTTTTTTAAAAGTTGAGTAATAACGTTTTATTTTTTTCTAAAAATGAATGCCAGTAAAGCAATGATGCCTACAACAGCAAGAATACCTACCCATATACCGGCTTGAAAAATATCGCCGATCAGTTCACATCCTGTGAACATTACAGACAAAAAGCTGATTAGCAAAATCAGCAGCGATAGATTAATTCTTAGTTTCTTCATGGTTAGTATAATTTAAAACACTATCTGCAAAATCATGCCATTCATTTACATAGTTGCGCTTTCATATTCTTATCAAATGTGCTATATTGTTTTATAAAATTTTAGAACTTATGGACACACAAAGAAAATATGTAGCTCTCGTAACTGGTGCCACAGGAGGCTTGGGAACTGCGATCTGTAAAAGGCTGGCTGACGATGGATTTCATGTTGTGGCAAACTACAATACTGCAGGCAAGGCGGAAAAATGGAAGGATAAATTAAAAGGTGAGAGTTATGAATTTGATATGCATCAGGCGAATGTGGGCGATTATGACGAAGTAGGAAAAATGATTGAAAAAGTGGAGGCGTCTATAGGTCCTATTGATGTGTTGGTAAATAATGCCGGTATTACAAAAGATGGTGCGTTCAGAAAAATGACGAAAGAAAATTGGAATGCAGTTATCAATACAAATCTCGATAGTGTGTTCAATTGCACACGTCACGTCATCAACCAAATGATAGATAGAAATTACGGACGCATCATTAATATATCATCTGTGAATGGCCAGCGTGGTCAATTCGGGCAAGCTAATTATTCTGCTGCAAAGGCTGGTATGCATGGTTTTACAAAAACATTGGCTATGGAAGTAGCACGTAAAGGAATTACCGTTAACACTATTTCACCCGGTTATATTGCAACAGATATGGTAATGGCAGTAGCGGAAGATGTACGTAACAAAATCGTTTCTGAAATACCTATTGGAAGACTGGGCGGGACAGAAGAGATCGCTCACCTCGTGTCGTTTTTAGCGTCGAAAGAAACAAGCTTTATCACAGGTGCTAACTATGCTATTAATGGTGGACAACACGTTTATTAGCTTTTGTTTTTTTTAATCAGAGGTCGCTTTGGCATTGATTTTGTTTTAGTCCTACAAAATCTTTAAGTCATGAAAACACTGATCGTAACGTTATTATTAAGCATTGCTTTTTTATTTTCCGGTAGTTATAGTGCCGAAGCTCAAGGTCGCGGAAATAAATATGGACATTACAAGAAACATACTAAACACTACAAAAAAGGGAATTACAAAAAACGTAACAAACACTACCGATACAATAGATACGACAATAGAAGAAGACACTATAGAAGAGGTTATGCACCACGCACAAGACATTATGCACCTAGAACCAGAGTTGTAAGACCTGCCGTGCCTGTACCATCACCAAGAGTTCCGGTTCCGGTTCCGGTTCCAACTCCAGTACCTGTTCCCGTGCCAAGATAATCTTGATAAACTAAGTAGTAAACAAAAACGCACTTTTCGAAGTGCGTTTTTTCTTTTGATATTCAATCAAATTTCTACTTTTCAATTGCATTAATTATTTCATCACTTTCAGGTTTTACATCAGGCGCAAAGATTTCTTGCAAGCGACCATTTTCATCTATAAGATATTTCTGAAAATTCCACTTCACTTTGCTGCTTTCCACGCCATTATATTTTTTATCAGTAAGCCAAATGTAGATAAGTGCCATGTTCTTCCCTTTTACAGAGATTTTTGCAGCCATAGGGAAACTGACTCCATAATTCTTCTTACAAAAAGAAGCTATCTCTTCGTTGCTTCCGGGCTCTTGTTCAAAAAAATTATTCGCAGGAAACCCTACAATCACTAGCTTATCTTGGTATTTTTTATACAGCCTCTCCAATCCTTCATATTGTGGCGTATTGCCACATTTTGATGCAGTATTCACTATTAATATTTTCTTTCCTCTAAACTCTGAAAAATCAATAATACCTCCCTCAAGTCCATCAACTTTAAATTCGTAAATGGTTTTGGGCATATCTTTCGGCGGTGCAGGATTTCTGGCAAAAAGAAAACTTAGGAACGAAAACATGACAACAGCAATGATAGTTAACTTTTTCATTTTATACAGTATTGCTTTAGCCATCAAAGCTACGGCATATAGATTTCACCTTCATTATTTTCGTTTTATCCAATTAATTTCACCGTATGAATCGTCAAGAAATCATTAATACTATTCGTTCTAAAAAATCGGTGTTGTGTGTGGGTTTAGATACAGATTTGAATAAAATACCCAAGTATTTTTTCAAAGAAGAAAATCCAGCATTAGCATTTAATAAAGCGATCATAGACGCTACAAAAGATTTTGCTGTAGCCTATAAAATCAATACTGCTTTCTATGAGGCACAAGGATTGAAAGGCTGGGAAACCATAGAACAAACAAGAGCATATATTCCTGAAAATATTTTCACTATAGCTGATGCAAAACGTGGAGATATTGGCAATACATCAGAACAGTATGCAAAAACATTTTTTGAAACTTACCCCTTCAACAGTGTGACAGTAGCTCCTTACATGGGTGAAGACAGTGTAAAACCTTTCTTACAATTTCCTAACAAATGGACGATTGTCTTAGGGCTTACATCCAACAAAGGAAGCCATGACTTTCAACTACAAACAATGGGTGACGAATATCTTTACGAGAAAGTAATCAAGAAAGTAATGACTTGGGGCAGCGAAGAAAACCTGATGTTTGTAACAGGAGCTACTCAAGGAGAAACACTAAAACAAGTCCGTAAAATTTGTCCTAACCATTTTTTCCTTATTCCGGGTGTAGGCGCGCAAGGTGGTGACGTAGCAACTGTCTGCAAAAATGCAATGAATGATAATGCAGGGATTTTGATTAATGTTTCTCGCGGAATAATCTATGCTGATAATGGCGAAAATTTTCTTGACAAAGTGTATGAGGCAGCAAAACTCTATCAACAAGAAATGGCTGAATTTCTTTAAATTTAATTTCATCATAATATTATTTTTCAAGTAAAAATCTATCATGCAATCAAAAGCAAATTCTGTTGAAGAATATCTAAAAGAAGTACCTACAGAAAGACAAATTCCCATGAAAAAACTTCGAGATATTATCAAGAAAAACATCCCTAAGGGCTTTAAAGAAAACATGGGCTATGGCATGATGGGGTATGAAGTACCACACAGCATTTATTCAGATGGGTATCATTGCGATCCTAAACAACCATTACCTTTTATGGGGTTGGCATCTCAAAAAAACTTCATTGCTATTTACCACATGGGTATTTATGCAGATAAAAAATTGTATGATTGGTTTGTGGATGAGTATGCAAAAGTTTGCAAAACAAAATTAGACATGGGTAAAAGTTGTATTCGCTTGAAGAAGATGGATGATATACCTTTTGAATTGATAGGAGAACTAGCTAAAAAAATGACTGTAAATGACTGGATTAATCTGTATGAAATGAACCTAAAAATACCGAAGAAAACAAAATGACGCAGTGATGATAACAGAAACCCTATTCCAATTTATTTGGCGATATAGCCTATATAATCCATCAAACTTAAAAACTTCCGATGGAGATAACATTATAATAATTCATCCCGGAAGTCTAAACACTAATGCAGGACCAGATTTTGAAGAAGCAAAAATTAAGATTGGTAATACCACTTTAGTCGGGAATGTAGAATTACATCTTAAGACCTCTGACTGGAAAAAACATCGTCATGACAAGGATGAAGCTTACAAAAAAATTATTTTGCATGTAGTTTACGAAGATGACTTAAATGATAACAGTTATCATTTCCCAAAACTTGAATTGCATTCACATATTCCCAGTTATGTAATAGAGCAATACACAGATCTTCTACAAACACCCAAAGCTATTCCTTGCGCTACACAATTACATAAAGTACCACACATTACTAAAGAAAGTTGGCTTAGTAGAATGCTTGCAGAACGTTGGGAACTCAAGCTTCAAGATTGGAAACATTTGTTGAAACAAAGCAAAGGTGACTGGAGTACCCTACTCTACTGGAGGCTAGCTGCCAATTTTGGTTTTAAGGTAAATGCTATTCCTTTTTTAGAACTGGCACAATCTCTGCCAGTACAACTCTATGCAAAACATAAAAATAACTTACTACAAATAGAAGCATTAATGTTTGGGCAAGCAGGCATGTTGGAAAAAGATTTTTATGATGAATATCCAAGAACGTTACAGAACGAGTACAATTTTCTAAAGAAAAAATTTGGGTTAAAATCCATTCCTATTCACCATTGGAAATTCTTAAGAATACGACCTGCAAATTTTCCTACGATTCGCATAGCACAATTCGCAACGCTAGTCTATAAATCTCTTCACCTGTTTTCAAAAATCATTGAAACCACAACGCTTGACCAAATAAAAAAATTGCTTGATGTTCCTGCAAACAGTTATTGGGACAATCATTATCGTTTTGATGAAGAACACGAAAAACCACATACTAAAAACCTTGGAAAAAGTTCGATAGACAATATCATCGTCAACACAATTGCTCCGCTACAATTTCTTTTCGCACATCAGCAAGGCAATCTACAGCAACAAGAAAATGCTTTGGTGTTGTTGAATGATATAGCACCCGAGAAAAATAAAATCACAACACTTTGGGAAGAAAACTGCTGGGGTGCAATATCTGCAGCACAATCTCAAGCTCTTATTCAACTCTATACACAATACTGTTGTAATAAACGGTGCCTAGAATGTGCCATAGGACTCAACATTATTAAAAACTAACTATTTCTTATTAATCAGGATTTAATAGGCGGCAGTTATTTCTATATAATCTGCAACACATCTTGACTTTCTTAACAGATTTTTTTACTTTCATCATAATATTTCAGTTCTTTCTCCGTTTTGATAATTACAAACACAATTAATATACATGGGAAAAACTTTACTCCAACCAAAGAAACATACAGATAGTGTTGAGCGAAAAGTGAAACAGGATAATGAAAATACGAGTCTTGAGGATTTAATGAATGAAATGAAACCTCATCTAGATATCGCAGCACAGCAACTTTTACAGCCTGATAAAGATGTAATCGATAATTTACTTAAGAAGTTACGATAACTCAAAAACGGTAATTTCTGGCGTAATGCCTAATCTTCCCGGATATCCTAAAAATCCGTAGCCGCGGTTTACATACAGATATTGTGAACCTGTTTGGTATAAACCTGCCCATTTTTTGTAGACGTATTTTACCGGACTCCATTTAAATCCTGGAATCTCAATACCAAACTGCATACCATGTGTGTGTCCACTTAGAGTCAAATCAATATCCTGATAATCTTTAGTGACCTGTGCATCAAAATGTGAAGGGTCATGAGACAATAATATCTTAAAGGGAACATTTTTTTCTCTCAAACCCAAGTACGCTTTTTGCATGTCGCCATACTTAGGAAAGTTTGCTTTTGCACCCCAATTTTCTATTCCTACAATTGCGATTTTATCTTCTCCGCGTTCCAATATTACGTGTTCATTCATCATTAGCCTCCAACCCATTTCTCCGTGTATACTTTTCAACTCATCTAAATTGTCCACTTTTGCCTGTTTGGATTCCCATTGTACATAATCTCCATAATCATGATTTCCCAGTGTTGAAAAAACACCAAGCGGAGCGGTGAGTTGTGAAAAAATATGCATGTATGGTTTTACCTCCTCCGCTTTGTTGTTCACTAAATCACCTGTGAAAAATATCAGGTCGGGATTTTCTCCGAGAATCATATCTATGCCATGTTTTACGGCTTGCTCATTATCAAAACTTCCGGAATGCACATCAGATATTTGTACAATTTTCAATCCTTTAAAAGCATCGGGCAGGTTTTTGAAACTAAGTTTTATCCTTCTTATTTGATACTTGTAGCGATTAGTTACACCAAATAAGAATCCGCCAACGGCAACGCCACCTAGAATAAGTGCAAGTCTTTTTAAGAATAGCGAACGTGTAATACGGTCGCCCGTACTGCTATCAAAAGCAGTGTCTGTCGCTGGAAAATACTTCAGAATAATCCATAAAAATATTCTTCGGATATCGTCTATCAACATCACAGCCAGTATCAACAACTTCCCGACAAAAAAACCTATGGTAAATGCTACATAAATATTTCTCGCACCGTGAGGAAGGTTTGCCCAATCTATCCTTCTAAAAAAGAAAATACTAAGCCAAGCAAGAACCGTAACGAGTACATAAAAAATAACTATACCTGAACGCCAAGCCTGTGGCATATTTCGAGTTATAGAGCGCACTAAGACAAATGTGTAAACTTCAGCAGCTATTACGAAAAGCAATGTAAGTAAGAAACGTAAAGGCATTAATCACTAGTATTTTATGAATTCTTCAATTTGTTGGTCAATGGTTTGTCGGGTTATAGTTTGCAATATTAGCCCTTCTCCGTCCATTTCTTCATTGATTTTTGAAAGCGGAATTTTGTTATACAGAACATTCATGCGTAAGTAGTGTAATATATTTGTCATGTGTTCTATGCCTCGAAGGTTACCACCTCTACCATCTGCCACACCTACCATCGCTGCTTTTTTGTACCACCAACATTTACGAATATCCGTATTGTCGATCAGTAGTTTCAATATCCCGGGAAAACTGCCATTATATTCAGGCATAATAAAAACAAATTTTTCAGATGGAATCAAGATATCACGTTCCAGTTTTAATAAAGCTTCACTACGTTCCCATACAGGCAAATTTTCCAACGATACAAGTTCTGCAGTCACTCCTTTTCGCTTCATTTCTCTTTGATAATAGCCGGCCACTTGCAATGTTCTACTATCTCTTCTATTCGTACCGGATATTATCGTTATCATCTAAATTATTTGTAGGCAAAGGTAAAATTGAAATTTTGGAACAAAACAGGGATTTCATAAAAGCCTGTATCGATATATTTTATTCCCAATCAAAACTGTCCATAACAAAAGCCGCTTTTCAGCGGCTTTTGTACTATTTATATATTTCTCGATGAATGCTCT